>NZ_ALJR01000003.1:0-254377 GCF_000287655.1 Selenomonas sp. FOBRC9 | reverse complement strand
TTATACGCCAAGTGAACGCGGAACTAATGAACGCCAAAACGGCATGGTACGACGCTTTATCCCAAAGGGGACCGATATTGCTTGCCTCACGCCGGACACAATTCAACAGGTAGAGGACTGGATGAATAACCTCCCCAGGAAAATCCTCGGATACGATACACCCAAAGAGCGTTTCGATTCATATGTTGCTCAATTCGCTGCCTCGTAACTTTTTCCCTACTTGTCCCACTTGCTATTGCAATTTAGGCTCTTTACGTGTGCCTGCTCTCCAAAAATATTTCCTTGACAACCGCATGGGATTCGTCTATAATCTCCCATGTTGCTGACATGCAGCGATAGGGGTATCGCCAAGTTGGTAAGGCACGGGATTCTGAATCCCGCATGCGTTGGTTCGAGTCCAGCTACCCCTGCCATTTGTAAATTAAAACCGCAGTCAAACGGCTGCGGTTTTTCTGTGCGCTCATTTTGTATCGCGGCAGCGTTGCTCCGCGGGATGCCAATCGTCAAGCGTTCCCGGAATTCTCGCCGCAAATCTGCGCGAGGAGGGCACGGCACCCTGCGTTGACGTCGCGGTAGGTGGTTTCGAAGTCTCCGGTGTACCACGGGTCGGCGACATCGCGGCGCTCTCCAATGAAGGAGAGGAGTTTGTACGTCTTTCCTGCCGGATCACCGCCCGTCAGGCGGTCGAGGTCGCGCATGTTTTCACGATCCATGCCGACGATGTAGTCATACGTGTCGTAATCGGAGCGCTGCATGAGCGCGGCACTCCGCTTTGTAAAGGGGATACCGTGTACGCGTAGCACCTCGCGCGTGCCGTAATGCGTATCGCTTCCGATTTCGTCCGTGTGCATCGCTTTTGATGTGACGCTGATTTCGTCCGCACGCCCAGCTTCCTGTACCAATGCTTTCATGACGAATTCCGCCATCGGAGAGCGGCAGATGTTCCCGTGGCAGACGAATAGTATTTTCTTCATGGATACGTCCTCCCTATGAGATGTATTTTCAACGCCGGTACTGCCGATTCTACCGTAAATCTCTCTGCGCCGCAACTGCCGCGCGCTTGTCTTTTGTATATGAAGATGCTAGAATACAAATGGAATAATGAACTGGGTGAACTATGATTTGGGAGTGAACCGCAATCGTGAGCAGTGCTGTATATCATCGGAAAAAATACGGAACGATGCGTCTTTGGCTTGCCGCCGTTGTCTGCGCCGCCTGTACGGGAGCGGGGACAAGCGTCTTTGCCGCGCCGTCACTCGCGCGGCCGGGGGAGGATATTGCGGAGATGGCGCTGCCTTCCGAGATCGGTGTAGAGGATCGGATCCCTTCCTATCAAAAGGATGACTTTGAAGCACATTTTACGGTGGAGAATTTTGTGCTTGAGGCGCCCGATCTGAATCTTGATAAGGACGAGCTCTCACGCATCCTCGAAGAGGGGATGGGGGCGGGCAAGACGATCGCCGATCTGCGCCGCACCGTCGATGCATTGACGACGTATTGCCGCACGCATGGCTATCCTGCCGCTGCGGCGTATCTGCCGCCGCAGGAGAGCATGGACGGGGTCATTGTGCTGCGCGTGATCCCAGGGCGTTACAATGACATCCGCATTGAGAATAAGAGCCGCCTGAAGACGCCCGTTGCTGCGCGTATCATTGCGGGGCTGAAGAAGAATGATATCATTACGTCGGCGAAGCTCGAGACGGCGCTCTACTCGGTGTCGGATGCGACAGGGGCGCGCGCGGTCGGTGTGCTGAGCCCGGGCGCTTCGTTCGGGACGAGCGATCTGACGGTGCGGATCGAGGATTCGAAGGAGTCCAATACGATTTTCTATGTGGAGAACTACGGCAGTACAGGGACAGGACGTTACCGGTACGGCCTGCAGGAAACGCTTTACGATCCGTCGGGGCGCGGGGATAAGGTCAATGCGGGCACGATTATTTCGAACGGGAGCCTGCGGAATTTCTATGTGAACTATGAGACGGTAGTCGGCCGCGGCGGGACAACGGCGGGCATCGGCATTGCACGGATGAATTACAAGGTCGGCGGCGCGCTTGCGGCGATCGGTGCGGAGGGGAATTCCCTGACGATGACGCTTTTTGCCCAGACGCCGCTCTATCATCTGACAAACCGCAGCCTGCTGGTGCGTTACGGCTATAACTACCGCAGGCTGAACGACGATATTACGGGCTTTGATCTCGAAGGGAAGAAGCATACGCACAGCGTCTATGCGGGGCTGGTCGGGATGCAGCGGATGCGCGGGCTGCAGCTGAATTATAATATGAACTTTACGCTCGGACGTTTGTCCTATGATTCGTTGTATTCGAGCATCCTCGGAATGATCAACCGGACGAACGAAGGCGCTTACGAGAAGGTTGAAGCGGATATGACGGCGGTGCAGCGGCTCGGCAATGCGGCGGATCTCATGGTCAAGGTGTCGGGGCAAAAATCGTGGCAGAACCTCGACAGCTCGGAGGATTTTTATCTCGGGGGGCCGAACGGTGTGCGTGCCTACGCGCAGGGAGAGGCATCGGGCGACGAAGGCGTGCTCGGCACGGCGGAACTGCGCTGGCATACGCCGCTGCGCGGGCTGACGATGAGTACGTTCTACGATGCGGGGACAGTACGTATTAGCCATAACGCGCCGGCGGGCGCGCCGAACCGCATGACGCTGCGCGGCTGGGGTGTCGGGGCGGCTTATCATAAGCCGGGCGACTGGTTCGCGCGGCTCGACTATGCACGGCGCATTGGTCTCGATGCGCAGGTTGCGCCGAAGAATGCGGCGTCGGGGCGTGTGTGGTTCCTCATGGGAAAGATTTGGTAATTTCGACGATGGTGCGGCGAGAAAGAGCGGAGATGAACGGGGCAGGATATGAGACTGCGGCGAAAACCGTGGATTGACACGGCGATACGGGACTATGCGGATTTTGTGACGCCGCTCGGCGGGGACGTCCGGCATTTTGCGGGGCGATGGGCGGATGAATTTCGCCGCACGGCGCCGCTTCATATTGAGATCGGTGTGGGCAAGGGCGATTTTATCACGGAGCTGGCGGCACGGCATCCGGAGGTCAATTATGTGGGGCTGGAGGCACAGCAGGGCGTGCTCTATTTTGCTGCGCGCAAGGCGGCGGAGCGGGAGCTGAAGAATCTGCGCCTGCTTGTCTTTGATGCGGCGCATCTGTCGGAACTGTTCGCGCCGGGGGAGGTCTGGCGTATCTATTTGAATTTTTCAGACCCGTGGCCGAAGAAGCGCCATGCGAAGCGGCGGCTGACGAGCGAGGTGTTCCTTGCACGTTATCGGGAAGTATTGCGTCCGGACGGCGAGATCCGGTTCAAGACGGACAATGAGGGCTTATTTGCGTACTCTCTTGAGACGATGGCGCAGGAGGGGTGGCGTCTCTCGGATGTGACACATGATCTGCACGCACTCGGCGATCCGTCGAATATCATGACGGAGTACGAGCGCAAGTTCAGCGCGCGCGGGGCGAAGATCGGGCGCCTCACGGCGCGGCTGCCGCAGGAGCACGACTGATGCGTACGCGCTATACGCTCTTTAAGAGCGATTCGGAGCCGATTGTTATCATCATGGGGATTCTTCTCGTGGTGGGATTGGTCAATGTGTTCAGCTCGAGTTATGTGCTTGCGGCGATGGATTTTGAGAATCCGTATTTCTTCTTGGGGCGCCATGCACTGTGGAGCTTTTTCGGCATCATTGCCTGCGTGATCTGTCGTAAAGTAGACTATCGCAAATGGCGCGGGCTGATGTTCGTGGGGCTCGGCATCACGCTGTTCCTGCTGGTCGCGGTGCTCTTTGTGGGAACGACGGTGAACGGTGCGCAGCGGTGGATTTCACTCGGACCGCTTAGTTTTCAGCCCGCAGAGTTCGCAAAGCTCATGGCGGTGCTGATGGGGGCGTTTTCGATTTCGTCGGTGCTCTCGAAGGAGGACTTTTACATTGCGGAGGACTGGCCGCGCGTGGTTGTTCCGTTCGGGGCGATTCTCGTGATGGCGTTTCTCGTCTACCGTGAGCCGGATTTTGGCACAGCGTGCATCGTGTTCGGTGTGCCGCTTCTCATGGCGATTGCGCTGCTCGTTCGTCCGTTTTACTGGGGCGGGCTTGGTCTGCTGGGCGGGATTATTGCCCTTGGAATCGGGGCGCTCCAGCCCTACCGTATGAAGCGTATTCTGGTCTGGATCGATCCGTGGTCGGACGCACGAGACGCAGGGTATCAGATGGTGCAGTCGCTTTCGACGATTGGGTCGGGCGGTATCTTTGGGATGGGCTTCGGCGACGGCGTGAGCAAATATGAGTATCTGCCGGAGGCACATACAGATTTTGCCTTTGCGATCTTTAGTCAGGAACACGGCTTTCTCGGTGTGCTGCTCATTTTTTTCTTCATCGGGGTGCTTCTCATCTACTGTCTTCGCGTGGCGGCTCGGGCAAAAGACGTGTTCGGGCAGGTGCTCGCGCTCGGCATCGTCTTTCTCGTGCTCGGTCAGGCGCTGGCAAATCTTGCGATGGTTGCAGGACTCCTCCCCGTCGTCGGTGTGCCGCTGCCCTTTATTAGTTACGGCGGCTCCTCACTCGTTGTGACGATGGCGGGGATGGGGATGCTGCTCGGCATTG
Source organism: Selenomonas sp. FOBRC9 (assembly GCF_000287655.1). Taxonomy (NCBI): domain Bacteria; kingdom Bacillati; phylum Bacillota; class Negativicutes; order Selenomonadales; family Selenomonadaceae; genus Selenomonas; species Selenomonas sp. FOBRC9. Next base: position 249,753 of record NZ_ALJR01000003.1, on the reverse strand, counting down.
CCGATCGAAACGACCGTGCGTCGGACGGCGATGCGCCGCAGAGGCGCGGCGCAGAGGAGGAAGCGGAAGAACGCCGCCGCCGTATGCATGTGGTGCGATAAAGGGACTGCCGTACGCGGGAGCGCGGGCGGCAGTTTTTCAATATCATTGTATTTTTGTGAGGAAATTCGATGTTCAGTGATTTTTTTCTTGGTGCGCAGCAGGATCTAAAAATCGCGCTCCTGCCGCCGATGATCTGCGCTGTGTTCCGCCTGATCTTCATCCTGATTTACCGTTCGAAAAAGTCGCCGCGCGGCGAGTGGCGCAAGTGGTTCGGCTGCTTTAACTACGGCTTTTGGTGGGGGATGGATTTCAACGCGTATGTCTATCTCGCCCTCTTGCTCTTTGTGTCCGTGCCGGGGGCGTTCCTGCCCGCTTATTTCAGCGTCGCCGATACGGTGCGGACGATTTTCGTGCTCCTTTATGCGGCGCTGCTGTATACGGGGTTCATTGGGAAGATGATTTTCTATGCACATTTCCGCGATACATTCAATCAAACGGTATGGCTTGGAAAAAATGCCGATAAGAGAAATTTTGCCGATATATTCTTCAACCAAAATCATGGGGCGTGGCTGTTGCTCGGCTATTTTCCGTATCTTGCGGTCTGTGCTCTCGCCGCGCGGGGGCTTCTTGCACTGCCGTCCGTCGCATATCCGTTTGCGTTTGAGGGCGCCGCGCAGTATGCGGCGAATACGGCGACCTTTCTCGCTGCGATTGCACTCTTTTACTGGCTGCGCTACGGTGGGACGTTCCGCCATCGGAAAAAGCCGGAGTGGGACGAGGTGCCGCCGATCGTGAAGAATGACGTCGTGCTCGGCAAGGCGACCATCGATGATTTTATCGCGCTCGAGATGGTGTGGAAACGCCCGCCGCGCGAGGCGCTCAGACATACGGATGAGGAGTCGCAGCGGATCATAAGAGCGGTACTGCCCGGCGGACGTGACTTTGCCGAATGTCCGCTCGAGCTATATAAAAGAACCGCGCAGGGGAGCAGAATTGAACCTCCCCGACATATTTTCTTCCTGCTGGGAGAGAGCCATATGCAGGCTCTTTTTGACGCGACATTCGCGCACCTGCATCTGATGGAGGCGAGTGAGCGGTTCCGCGCTGATCCTCATACGGTGAGCATCCATAATTTCCTCCCGGCGGGGATGATCTCGCAGCCGGCGCTCACGAGTCTGCTCCTCGGCATTTATGATGCGGATATGGAGCTGAATGAGAATAAGGATTTTTGGAGCGGGACGCTGCCAACCTCGCTGCCGCGTCAAATGAAGGAGCTTGGGTACCGGACGGATTTTTGGTATGGCGGCGGTTTGAACTGGGGAAGTCTCGCACATTTCCTTCCGGCGGTCGGCTTTGATGCGTCTTACGGCGGCCCCGACATCTGCCCGCCGGATGCGCCGCGCACATGGCTCGGCGTGCATGACCATATCTTTCTCAGAGAGGCTGCACGGCGGATTCGTGCGGCGGAGGAGTACCGCGGGTTTCACTTCCTCTATACAACGTCGAATCACGGACCTTACCTCCTGCCGTTCGAGGACTATGGATTTGATGCGGATCGGGTTCTGCGGGATGCGCCCGCAGAGCTGCGCGAGAAGGGGCTCCGGCGGCGCGGTCTGGCGTGTGCGTGGTATGCGGACAGAGCTCTTTGTGCGTTCATTGACGAAATGCGAGCGGCGTTCCCGGACAGTCTCTTCATCGTGACGGGCGACCATATGGGCGGCGTGCTGCCGGTGGCGGAGGTTCTGGAACGCAAGGAGATCGCCCTGCGCGAGCGTGTCCTAACGTCCTTTGCGATGCATCATCCGCAGCTGACGCCCGCGCACTTTGCAGGGAATACCATCGGCGGACATATGAATATCCTGCCGACGCTCTTTGAACTCATTGCACCGCAGGGATTCGAATACCATGCGATCGAGCGGCCGTTGACAGAGCCGATTGACCGTGTCGTTACGCCCTATGCGTGGGTGACGCGCGCCGAGATTGGCTTTTATGCCGAGCGCGCGGAGCAGACACTCGCCGTGTCGGCGGGCGAGATTCCGCGCCGGAACGATGCGGAACGCTTTGCAGAGGAGCGTGACGGTTGGTGCGAGATGGCGGCGTATTATGTGCGGCATCCGCAGCTTTTGGAATCTGCGGGGCATCGGAACTTGTGATGCACAAAAAGATGAGCAAAAGCTTCGACTGAGGAGGGAAATCATGGAAGGCAGCGTCAGTATTTATGTCAATCGGAAGGATAAATCCCTGTCGCGGGGGCTTCATTACACGGTGCCCGCCGGATTTGGGCAGACTATGGGGGGATATATTCCCGTGGAACGAGATGCGCTTAAAGAGTGTGTCATGGAGGGGCTGGCGGAGAGTTTGGCGGCGTATCGGACGGAGCGGCAGGCTTCCGAACCGTGGCGCATGACAAAGTATAAGACATGGAATAAATGGCATCGATTTCATCAATGCATCAAGATAAATTATGATGCAGATGAAAAGAAATATCGAATTGCATTGTTGGGAAGGGATGAGAGGACGCATTCTTATGTGGAGCCTGAGCCGGGCTGTGACTTTCTATTGACGGAGGAGGAGTTTGAAGCGCGGTTCGAGGAAATTATGGATTTTCTGATTGACAAGGTGCGGATCATCCACTATATGATTCTGCCTCGTTAAGTGCTTATAAGGGAAGAACGCGGATTCTTTTTGAGGCAATAGATTTCGCGTCCGCCATATGCTGTAGGTACCGATAGGGGCAATCCGAGAGATGAGATACAGGAGCACGCCGCGCCTGCCGAAGAACTGACGTCAAGAGAAAGCGCCTTTGCATCCGGCAGGGGTGCTTTTTTACGCAGCGGGAAAATAAATTTCAAAAACCACTGATTTTTTACAGAAAGATACGCTAGAAAACGCGTCAATGAAAAACTTTGTAAAATATGCGTTGACAAGGTTTTTAGCGAATGATATTATGTGACAGTCCCCTTTTTGGAGGTGAGGATATGTCTCTGGAGAAACTGCGCTCTGCGCGCCGCATTGCGGGCGTAAAGCAGGTGGAACGTGCCGTGCTGAGCGGCGCCGCGGAGACGGTATTCATTGCATCCGACGCTGATGAACGCGTGACGCACACGCTTCTTGCAGCGTGTGCGGAGAAGGGCGTCGCAGTTGACCGCACGGCGACGAAAGACGAGCTCGGTGAGCGGGCGCGCCTTGATGTAGGCGCCGCTGCGGTCGCAATACTACGGTAAAAACGCAGCCATGCGTTTTCCTACAAAAGAATTGTTACTCGACGACAAAGGAAGGAGGTGCAGTATGCCAACGATCAATCAGCTCATTCGAAAGAGCAGAAAGAGCCTTGAGGAGAAATCGAAAGCACCAGCACTGAAGAACAGCCCGCAGAAGCGAGGGGTCTGCACGCGTGTTTACACATCCACGCCGAAGAAGCCGAACTCTGCTCTTAGAAAGGTTGCTCGTGTTCGCCTGACGAACAGCATCGAGGTGACCGCATATATCCCCGGCATCGGACACAATCTGCAGGAGCACAGCGTCGTCCTCATTCGCGGCGGCCGCGTCAAGGATCTGCCGGGCGTGCGCTATCATATCATCCGCGGCTCGCTCGATACGGCCGGTGTGCAGGATCGCGCACAGGGACGTTCGAAGTACGGCGCAAAGCGTGCGAAGAAGAAGTAAGGAAGTATATCGTTTTAGGTAGGAGGTTGGGCTATGCCACGTAAGGGCCCCGTGCCGAAGCGGGATGTTCTGCCGGATCCGGTATATCATTCCAAGACGGTGACGAAGTTTATCAACAAGGTCATGCTCTCGGGCAAGAAGAGTGTCGCGGAGCGCGTTGTGTACGATGCGTTCGACACAATTCGCGAGAAGACAGGGCAGGATCCGCTCGAGGTGTTCGAGACGGCGCTGCGCAATGTTATGCCCGTGCTCGAGGTGAAAGCGCGCCGCGTCGGCGGTGCGAACTATCAGGTGCCTGTCGAGGTGCGTGCGGATCGCCGTATGACGCTCGGCATTCGCTGGCTCGTCAGCTATGCGCGTCTGCGCGGTGAAAAGACGATGGAAGCGCGCCTGTCGGCGGAGCTGATGGATGCTGCGAACAATACGGGCGCAGCAATTAAGAAGAAGGAAGATACGCACAAGATGGCGGAGGCCAACAAGGCATTCGCGCATTATCGCTGGTAACAATACCTGCAGTGTAAGGAGCGATAGGAAACAGTGGCAAGAGAATATTCCCTTGAAAAAACGCGGAATATCGGCATCATGGCACACATCGATGCCGGCAAGACGACGACCACCGAGCGCATTCTCTTCTACACGGGCGTAACGCACAAGATCGGCGAGGTCCATGAAGGCGCAGCCACAATGGACTGGATGGTTCAGGAACAGGAACGCGGCATTACGATTACGTCGGCGGCGACGACCTGCCACTGGAAAGACCATCGCATCAATATTATTGATACGCCAGGTCACGTTGACTTTACGGTCGAGGTAGAGCGCTCGCTGCGCGTTCTGGACGGCACGGTCGCCGTTCTCACGGCGCGCGGCGGTGTCGAGCCGCAGACGGAGACGGTTTGGCGTCAGGCGGAGCGTTACAACGTTCCGCGCATGGCGTACGTCAACAAGATGGACATTACGGGCGCGGATTTCTTCAATGTTATGAAGATGATGCGCGAGCGCCTCAACGCAAATCCGGTGGCGATTCAGCTGCCGATCGGCGCGGAGGACGAGTTTAAGGGCATCATCGACCTCGTGAAGATGGATGCCATCGTCTATGAGGACGATCTCGGCAAGGTGACCGACGAGGTTGAGATTCCCGCAGAGTACAAAGAGCAGGCGGAAGAATATCGCGAGAAGCTGCTCGAGGCGTGCGCTGAGGCGGATGATGAACTCATGGAGAAGTACCTCGGCGGCGAAGAGGTCACGGAGGCGGAGATCCGCCATGCGATCCGCAAGGCGACCATCGCCTGCGAGATGACTCCGGTCACCTGCGGCACGTCGTACCGCAACAAGGGGGTACAGCCGCTGCTCGACGCCATCGTGGACTATATGCCGGCACCGACGGATATTCCTCCGATTGCGGGCGTGAATCCCGATACCGGCGAGGCAGACAGCCGTCCCGCGTCGGACAGCGCACCGTTCTCGGCACTTGCGTTCAAGATTATGACCGATCCGTTCGTCGGTAAGCTTGCGTTCTTCCGTGTATATTCCGGCACGCTGAACTCCGGCTCTTACGTCTTCAATGCGACGAAGGACAACAAGGAGCGCATCGGGCGTATCCTCCAGATGCATGCAAACAACCGCAAAGAGATCGATGTGGTCTACAGCGGCGATATTGCTGCTGCCGTCGGACTCAAGAACACGACGACGGGCGATACACTGTGCGACGAAGCGCATCCGATCATTCTCGAGTCGATGGAGTTCCCCGATCCCGTAATCTCCGTTGCGGTGGAACCTGCAACGAAGAACGATCAGGAGAAGATGGGCATTGCCCTTCAAAAGCTTGCTGAGGAGGATCCAACGTTCCGCGTTCATACGGACGCAGAGACGGGACAGGTCATCATCTCGGGCATGGGTGAGCTGCATCTGCAGATCATCGTCGACCGTATGCTCCGCGAGTTCAAGGTCGACTGCAAGGTCGGCGAGCCGCAGGTCGCCTACCGTGAGACGATCCGCAAGTCCGTTAAGTCCGAGGGCAAGTTCGTCCGCCAGTCCGGCGGTCACGGTCAGTACGGTCACTGCTGGCTCGAACTCTTCCCGCAGGAAGCGGGCGAGGGCTTTACGTTCGAGAACAAGGTCGTCGGCGGCGTGATTCCGAAGGAATTCATCAACCCGATCGAGGCGGGCGTTCGTCAGGCAATGGAGAGCGGCGTTGTCGCGGGCTATCCGATGGTGGACATCAAGGTTGTCGTTTACGACGGATCGTTCCACGAAGTCGACTCCTCGGAGGCGGCGTTCAAGGTGGCAGGCTCGATGGCGTTCAAAGCCGGTGCCGAGAAGGCAAATCCTGTCCTGCTCGAGCCGTATGTGAAGGTTGAGGTCACGGTGCCCGAAGAATACATGGGTGACGTTATCGGCGACCTGAACTCGCGCCGCGGGCGCATCGACGGCATGGAGCCGCGCAACGGCGTGCAGGTCATCAATGCGTACGTTCCGCTCTCGGAGATGTTCGGCTACTCGACGGATCTCCGTTCCAAAACTCAGGGCCGTGGGAACTACTCGATGGAGGTTTCCTTCTACGACGAAGTTCCTAAGAATATAGCTGACGCTGTAGTCGCCAAAAACAAAGGCGAATAAGGAGGCAATTTTTAATGGCAAAGGAAAAGTTTAACCGCAGCAAGCCCCATGTCAACATCGGCACGATCGGCCACGTTGACCACGGCAAGACGACGCTGACGGCTGCAATCACGAAGGTGCTCTCCGAGAAGGGCTACGCGAAGTTCGAGGACTACGCGGACATTGACAAGGCTCCCGAGGAACGCGAGCGCGGCATCACGATCAACACGGCGCACGTTGAGTACGAGACGGACAACCGTCACTATGCGCACGTGGACTGCCCGGGTCACGCGGACTATGTCAAGAACATGATCACCGGTGCGGCGCAGATGGACGGCGCGATCCTTGTGGTCTCCGCCGCCGACGGCCCCATGCCCCAGACGCGCGAGCACATCCTGCTTGCCCGCCAGGTCGGTGTTCCGGCACTCGTTGTGTTCCTGAACAAGGTTGACCAGGTTGACGACCCCGAGCTTCTTGAGCTCGTTGAGATGGAAGTCCGTGAACTCCTCTCCCAGTATGAGTTCCCCGGCGACGACATCCCTGTTGTTGCAGGCTCGGCGCTCAAGGCGCTCGAGGGCGACGAGGCAATGAAGGCAAAGATCCTCGAGCTTATGGACGAGGTCGACAAGTACATCCCGACGCCGGTGCGCGACACGGATAAGCCCTTCCTCATGCCGGTCGAAGACGTCTTCACGATCACGGGACGCGGCACGGTCGCGACGGGGCGTGTGGAGCGCGGTGAGCTGAAGCTCAACGACACGGTTGAGATCGTCGGCCTCCAGGATGAGGCACGCAGCACGGTTGTTACGGGCATCGAGATGTTCCGCAAGCTGCTCGACAGCGCGGTTGCGGGCGACAACATCGGCGCACTGCTCCGCGGCGTTGACCGCAAGGACATCGAGCGCGGCCAGGTTCTCGCGAAGCCGGGTTCCATTAAGCCCCACACGAAGTTCAAGGCGCAGGTCTATGTCCTGACGAAGGAAGAGGGCGGACGTCATACGCCGTTCTTCACGAACTATCGTCCCCAGTTCTACTTCCGCACGACGGACGTGACGGGCGTTGTCCGTCTCCCCGAGGGCACCGAGATGGTCATGCCCGGCGATAACGTCGAAATGGAAGTCGAGCTCATCACCCCGATCGCGATCGAGCAGGGTCTCCGCTTCGCTATCCGCGAGGGCGGCCATACGGTCGGCGCAGGTCGTGTTACGGCAATCGAGGGTTAATCCCATTTGATATTCCCATGAGGAGGAGCGGCGCACCGCGTCGCTCCTTTTCGAGGGAGTATGACAAAACTTCTTACATTCATCTTTTGGAATCATATGAAACGATGTACTCCATGCGATGACATGGCAGATGGCTATGCCCCGGCGGGGCAGAGGGAACTGCCGTGGAGAAATGTTTGGGGCGAGACCCCGGACGAAGGAGGAAAACTATTTTGGCGAAACAGCAGAAAATCAGAATTCGTTTGAAAGCCTATGACCACAAGGCGCTCGATCAGAGTGCGGCGAAGATCGTCGACACGGCAAAGAAGACGGGCGCAATGGTCTCGGGACCCATCCCACTTCCGACGGAGAAGAACGTCTACACGATTCTCCGCTCTCCGCACGTCAACAAGGACTCGCGCGAGCAGTTTGAGATGCGTACGCACAAGCGCCTCATCGACATCCTGCAGCCGACGAACAAGACGGTCGATTCGCTCATGCGGCTCGATCTGCCTGCCGGCGTTGACATCGAGATTAAGCTCTAAAATAGGAGGTGGAAGCCTTGGCTAAGGCTATTTTAGGAAGAAAACTGGGCATGACCCAGATCTTCACAGAGGAAGGCCGCGTCGTTCCCGTGACGGTCGTCGAGTCGGGCAACAATTTGGTGCTCCGCAATAAGACCAACGAGACGGACGGCTATAACGCTGTGCAGATTGGATTTGGCGACGTGAAGGAAAAGAATGTCACGAAGCCGCTCAAGGGACAGTTTGAGAAGGCGGGCGTGAAGGCAGTGCGCTTCATTCGTGAAATGCGCCTTTCGGCTCCTTCCGAATATAATGTAGGCGACACGATCGGCGTCGACATCTTCGCAGAGGGCGACCTCGTCGATGTGGTCGGCACCTCGAAGGGCAAAGGTTTTGCAGGCGGCATCAAGCGCCACAACTTTGCACGCGGCCCCATGGGACACGGCTCGAAGTCGCACCGTGAACCCGGTTCAACAGGTGCGATGATCTCGGGTCCCGGCGGACGCGTCCTCAAGGGCAAGAAGCTCCCCGGCCGCATGGGCGGCGAGCGCGTCACGGTACAGCGCCTGATGGTTGTCCGCGTGGACACCGACCGCAACCTTATCCTCATCAAAGGCGCGATTCCGGGACCCAAGAAGGGATTTGTCGTCATTAAGGATACCGTAAAGCCCGCGAAGGCAGCGAAAGAATAAGGAAGGAGGAACAGCAGTATGGCAAATGTAGCAGTATACGATATGTCGCATAAGCAGGTCGGCGAGATCGACCTCAGCGACGATTTCTTCAATGTCGAAATGAATGCCGGCCTCCTTCATCAGGCGGTTGTCCTCCAGCTCGCATCGCAGCGTCTCGGCACGCATGCCACAAAGACGCGCGGACTCGTGCGCGGCGGCGGCAAAAAGCCGTGGCGCCAGAAGGGCACGGGGCGTGCCCGCGCAGGTTCGACGCGCAGCCCGCTGTGGGTCGGCGGCGGTACGGTCTTTGGACCGCATCCACGCAAGTACGGCTTTACGATGCCGCGCAAGCAGCGCCGTCTCGCCCTCAAATGCGCGCTGTCGGATAAGGTGCGCACGGGTGACTTTATCGTCCTTGATAGCCTTGATTTCGACGCGCCGAAGACGAAGCAGGCAGTGAAGCTCCTGAACGATTTCGGCGTCGACGCAAAGAGTCTTTTCATCACGGCGGACGAAGCCGTGAATGTCGCACGGTCAACGAGCAATATTCCGGGTGTGAAGGCCGTCACGGCAGCCGGCATCAATGTCTTTGACATTCTCCATCACGATAAGCTCTTCATTACGAAGGATGCCGTCACCCGTATCGAGGAGGTATTCGCATAATGGAAGCACGCGATATTCTCGTTCGCCCGCTCATCACGGAGCGGACGACGCAGCTCATGGCGGAGGGCAAATACGTCTTCGTCGTTGCAAAGGCTGCCAACAAAATTGAGATCGCAAAGGCGGTCGCAGAGATCTTCAAGGTGAAGGTCGCAAAGGTCAATACCGTGAACGTCCTCGGCAAGACGAAGCGCATGGGACGCACGCAGGGCAAGCGTCCGGACTATAAGAAGGCCATCGTAAAACTCGCACCGGGCGAGACCATCGAGTTCTTTGAAGGCTGAGACGAAAGGGAGGTACGAACGTGGCAGTAAAGAGTTTTAAGCCGTATTCTGCCGGCAGACGCTTCATGACGGTCTCTTCCTTCGATGAGATCACAACGGACAAGCCGGAGAAGTCCCTCACGGTTCGCCTGACGAAAACGGGCGGGCGCAACCAGCAGGGAAAACTGACCGTACGCCATCGCGGCGGCGGACACAAGCGGCTCTACCGCATCATTGATTTTAAGCGCACGAAGGACGGTATCCCCGCCCGTGTCGCAACGATTGAATACGATCCGAACCGCAGCGCGCGCATCGCGCTTTTGAACTACGCGGACGGAGAGAAACGCTATATCCTCGCACCGAACGGACTGAAGGTCGGCACGATTGTCGAGTCGGGTCCCGAATCCGACATCAAGCCGGGCAACGCACTTCCGCTGAAGAATATCCCGCTCGGTACGGTCATCCATGCCGTTGAGCTCAAGATCGGCAAGGGCGCCCAGCTCGTCCGCAGCGCCGGAACCTCGGCGCAGCTCATGGCAAAGGAAGGCAGCTACGCGCTGCTCCGTATGCCGTCGGGCGAGATTCGCCGCGTGCACATCAACTGCCGTGCGACGATCGGCGAGGTCGGCAACCTCGAGCATGAGAATATCACCATCGGCAAGGCGGGACGCAGCCGCTGGCTCGGGCGCCGTCCCGAGGTACGCGGTACCGTTATGAACCCGAACGACCATCCGCACGGCGGCGGCGAGGGTCGTTCGCCGGTCGGACGCAAGAGCCCGATGACGAAGTGGGGCAAGATCGCGATGGGCAAGAAGACGCGCAAGAAGAAGAAAGCGTCGAATCGCCTCATCGTTCACCGCCGTAAATAATCAACCCCGATAGAGCCTCGCCGGACGCGCACCTGCCGCCCGGCGAAAGGAGGAGAAACTTTGTCAAGATCGATTAAAAAAGGGCCTTTCGTCGCAGAGAGCCTGATGAAGAAGATTGAGGCGCTCAACGAGAAGAACGAGAAGAAGGTCGTGCGCACGTGGTCACGCAGCTCGACGATCTTCCCTGACTTTGTTGGACATACCATTGCCGTCCATGACGGCCGCAAGCATGTTCCCGTGTATGTCACGGAGGATATGGTCGGACATAAGCTCGGTGAATTTGCACCGACACGCACATTTAAGGGTCACGCAGGCGAAGAGCGCAAGACCTCGCTGCGCTGATAGAGAGGAGGACGATTCGTGGCACAGGAAGTAAAGGCTACTGCCAAATACATCCGTATCGCGCCGCGCAAGGTTCGCATCGTGATGAACCTCGTGCGCGGCAAGAGCGTCGCCGACGCTCTCGCAATCCTGAAATTCACGCCGAAGGTCGGCGCGGATGCCGTGGAGAAGGTGCTCCGCTCCGCCGTCGCAAATGCGGAGAACAACTTCGACATGGATGTGGATCGACTGTTCATTTCCTCAGCTTTCGTTGACCAGGGACCGACGCTCAAGCGCATTCATCCGCGTTCCCGCGGACAGGCGTTCAAAATCTTGAAGCACACGTCCCATATCACGGTTGCCGTAAACGAAAAGTAATAAGGAGGGAAACAGTTTGGGTCAGAAAGTAAATCCCCATGGCATTCGCCTTGGCATCGTCAAGGATTGGGATGCCCGCTGGTATGCAGATAAGGATTTCGCGCAGAATCTGCACGAGGACATTAAGATTCGCGATTACCTCAAGAAGAGCCTCCAGACCGCAGGCGTGCCGCGCGTTGAAACCGAGCGCAGCAAGAACCGCCTGAAGCTCACGATCCATACGGCAAAGCCGGGCATGGTCATCGGGCGCGGCGGCTCAGGCATTGAGCAGATCAAGGAAGGCCTCAAGGGGCTTACCGATAAGCGCGTTGATATCAATATTGCAGAAATCAAGCAGCCCGATCTCGATGCGACGCTCGTCGCAGAGAACATCGCCGCGCAGCTCGAGCGCCGCATTGCGTTCCGCCGCGCGATGAAGCAGGCGGTCGGACGCACGATGCGTCTCGGCGCAAAGGGCATTAAGATCGCCGTCAGCGGACGTCTCGGCGGTGCGGAAATCGCACGCCGCGAGTCCTACCGTGAGGGCAGCATCCCTCTGCACACACTTCGTGCAGATATCGACTACGGCACGGCCGAGGCGCACACAACCTACGGCCGCATCGGCATTAAAGTTTGGATCTTCAAGGGCGAAGTGCTCCCTGATAAGAAACAGCAGCCGAAAGCCGCCAAGGAAAGGAGCGAGGCATAATGTTACTCCCAAAGCGCGTTAAATACCGCAAGCAGTTCCGCGGCCGTATGAAGGGCAAGGCACAGCGCGGCAACACGGTCAGCCACGGTCAGTACGGCCTCGTCGCCCTGGAGCCCGCATGGATCACGAACCGCCAGATCGAGGCGGCGCGTATCGCTATGACGCGCTACATCAAGCGCGGCGGTAAAGTTTGGATCAAGATTTTCCCGGATAAGCCGGTCACGGCAAAACCCGCCGAGACCCGCATGGGGTCCGGCAAGGGCTCGCCCGAGTACTGGGTTGCCGTCGTAAAGCCCGGCCGCGTCCTCTTTGAGATGGACGGCGTCGCACGCGATGTGGCGGCGGAGGCAATGCGCCTCGCGGGACACAAGCTCCCGATCAAGACGAAATTTGTCGTACGGGAAGAACTAGAGGGCGGTGAAGTGAATGAAGGTTGATGAGATCCGCGGTCTGAGCGCCGACGAGCTCACGGAAAAACTCGCGTCGCTCAAGGAAGAGCTCTTTGGCCTCCGTTTTCAGCACGCCACAGGACAGCTCGACAACCCGATGCGTATCAAGGACGTAAAGAAGACGATTGCCCGCATCAAGACCATTCAGCGCGAGCAGGCGAACGCCTAATCGAGAGGATGGGGCAGCAGCCGAAAAGATACGCAGAAGGAAGGAGGCTCATCCAATATGAGCGATAGAAACGTACGCAAGGTAAGAGTCGGCAAAGTCGTGTCCGATAAGATGGACAAGACGGTTGTCGTCGCTGTCGAAGAGCTCGAACAGCATAAGATGTATAAAAAGCCGGTCAAAAAGACCGTGAAGTTCCACGCACATGACGAGAAGAACGACGCCCACATCGGCGACCGCGTGTCCATCATGGAGACGCGTCCGCTCTCGCGCACGAAGCGCTGGCGCGTCGTTGAGATCGTCGAGCGCGCGAAGTAAGGAGGAAGCAATCAATGATACAGCAGGAAACAATCCTGAATGTCGGCGATAACACAGGAGCCAAGGAAATCCTCTGCATTCGTGTGCTGGGCGGCTCGTACCGCAAGTATGCCAACATCGGCGACGTGATCGTCGCATCGGTGAAGTCGGCGGCGCCGGGCGGTACCGTGAAGAAGGGCGACGTCGTGAAGGCGGTCGTCGTTCGCAGCGTCAAGGGCAAGCGCCGCGCCGACGGTTCCTACATCCGTTTTGACGAGAATGCAGCAGTGATCATCAAAGACGATCACACTCCGCGCGGAACGCGCATTTTTGGACCCGTTGCCCGCGAGCTGCGCGAGAAGGATTTCATGAAGATCGTCTCGCTCGCTCCCGAAGTACTTTGAGGAGGAGGTGTTATTTTGTCGCTGGCAAAGCTGAATGTCAAGAAGGGCGATACGGTTCTCGTTCTTTCCGGCAAGGATAAGGGCAAGCAGGGCAAGGTCATCGAGGCGCAGCCCAAGAAGGGCAAGGTCATCGTCGAGGGCGTCAACAAGGTGAAGCGCCACACGAAACCCAGCCAGAGTGCTCCGCAGGGCGGAATCATCACGAAGGAAGCGCCGCTCTTCGCGAGTAAGGTGCAGCTCGTCTGCCCCGCCTGCGGTAAGGCCACGCGCATCGCACACCGCTTCGTTGACGGGCGCAAGATCCGTGCCTGCAAGAAGTGCGGCGAAGCGATCGAGCAGTAATCTTTAGCGGAAAGGAGGAATACGCAAAGTGGAAAGACTCAAGGAAAAGTATCAGAAGGAAGTTGCCCCGGCGCTGACCGAAAAGTTCGGCTATAAGAACGTTATGCAGCTCCCCAAAGTCGAGAAGGTCATCATCAACATGGGCGTCGGCGAAGCCGTCGGCAACCCCAAGGCACTCGACGCCGCCGTGACGGATCTCACCGCAATCGCAGGTCAGAAGCCCCAGCTCACGCGCGCGAAGAAATCTCTCGCCGCATGGAAGCTGCGCGAGGGTATGCCGATCGGCTGCAAGGTCACGCTGCGCGGCACGCGTATGTATCAGTTCCTCGATAAATTCATGAATGTGGCGCTTCCGCGCGTCCGCGATTTCCGCGGCGTCAGTGAGAAGGCGTTCGACGGGCGCGGCAACTACGCCGTGGGACTGCGCGAACAGCTCATTTTCCCCGAAATTGACTACGATAAGATCGACAAGATCCGCGGCATGAATATCGTCATCGTCACGAGCGCGCATACCGACGAAGAGGCTAAAGAGCTGCTCCGTCTCATGGGTATGCCGTTCCGCGCGTAACCACAAGGAGGAACAACTGTGGCAAAGAAGGCAATGATTGAGAAATGGAGCAAAGAGCCCAAATTCTCGACACGCAAGTATAACCGCTGCAAGATCTGCGGACGTCCGCACGGATATATCCGCAAATTCGACATGTGCCGTATCTGCTTCCGTGAGCAGAGTTACAAGGGCGCCATCCCTGGTGTAACGAAGGCAAGCTGGTAAGACAAACACAAAGGAGGATATCGATTCATGGCAATGACTGATCCTATTGCAGATATGCTGACCCGCATCCGCAACGCAAACTCGGTCTACCACGAGAGCGTCGCAATCCCGGGGTCAAAGGTCAAGACCGCGATTGCAGAGGTCTTGAAAAAAGAAGGCTTCATCAAGGATTATACCTTCAAAGAGGACGGCAAGCAGGGCGTTCTCACCGTCACGCTGAAGTATGGAGCAAAGCGTGAGCATGTTATCTCCGGCCTAAAGCGCGTCTCGAAACCCGGACTGCGCCAGTATGCAAAGCACGATGCACTCCCGCGTGTCTACGGCGGCCTCGGCATCTCCGTGATCTCCACATCGAAGGGGATCATGAGCGACAAGGATGCACGCAAGGCAGGTCTCGGCGGCGAAGTGCTCGCATTCGTATGGTAATGCACAGGCAGGAGGTGTAAGAATGTCAAGAATTGGAAGAGCACCGATTGACATCCCGTCCGGCGTTACCGTCACGGTCGGTGCGGATAATCTCGTGAAGGTCAAAGGCCCGAAGGGCGAGCTTTCACGCGTCATCCATCCGGATATGAAAATCACCGTCGAGGGCGCGGTCGTTACGGTCGCACGTCCTTCCGACGATAAACAGCACAGGTCGCTGCACGGCCTTTCCCGCAGCCTCATCCACAACATGGTGGTCGGCGTGTCGGAAGGTTTTACAAAGACCCTTGAAATCAGCGGCGTCGGCTACCGCGCGGCCAAGCAGGGCAAGAACCTCAATCTCTCGCTCGGCTTCTCGCATCCCGTGATCGTCGAACCGCCCGAGGGCATCACGTTCGAGTGCCCCTCGGCAACCGTGATCACGATCTCCGGCATCAATAAGGAGACCGTCGGTCAGACCGCCGCAGAGATTCGCGCCCATCGTCAGCCCGAGCCGTATAAGGGCAAGGGCATCAAGTACGCCGGAGAGCATGTCCGCCGCAAAGAGGGCAAAGCCGGCGCGAAGGGCAAGAAATAAGAAGGAGAGGAGTGACACTCTGTGCTTATCAAACAGGATAAGAATAAGGCGCGTCAGAAGCGCCATCTGCGTGTGCGCAACCATATTGCGGGCACAGCTGCGCGTCCGCGTCTCAACGTGTTCCGCAGCCTCAAGAACATCTACGCACAGATCATTGATGATGAAAAGGGCGTGACGCTCGTCTCCGCGAGCTCCAAGGACAAGGATTTCGCGCAGTACGGCGGCAATGTTGCGGCGGCAAAACTCATCGGCGAGGCTGTTGCAAAGCGCGCCCTCGAAAAGGGCATCACCGAGGTCGTCTTTGACCGCGGCGGCTACATTTACCATGGCCGCGTCGCTGCTCTCGCCGAGGCGGCACGCGAAGCCGGACTCAAATTCTAAAGGAGGGAAAGCATGGCTAGACATAACGAAAACGAGACGCCGGAGTTTGAGGAGCGTGTCGTATTCATCAACCGCGTATCGAAGGTTGTCAAGGGCGGCCGCCGCTCCTCCTTCAGCGCATTGGTTGTTGTTGGCAACAAGAAGGGCAAAGTCGGCGTCGGACTCGGCAAAGCGGCAGAAGTCCCCGAAGCGATCCGCAAGGGCGTAGAGGATGCCAAAAAGAGCCTCATCGAAGTGCCGCTGCGCGAAGAGCGCACGATCACGCATGAGATCACGGGCATCTTCGGCGCCGGCCGCGTGCTCCTAAAGCCCGCCGCCAAAGGTACCGGTGTCATCGCCGGCGGTCCTGCGCGTGCGGTGCTCGAGCTTGCGGGCGTCCGCGACATCCTCACGAAGTCGCTCGGCTCGTCCAACCCGAACAACATGGTGCGCGCCACGATGGAAGGCCTCCTCGGGCTTAAGAGCCCGGCGGAGGTTGCGGCTCTGCGCGGCAAATCCGTGGCTGAGATCTTTGGCTGATAAGGAGAAACGAACATGGCAAAAGTCAGAGTTACCTTGACCCGAAGCCTGATCGGTCGTCCTGAGACACAGCGAAAGACCGTGAAGTCCCTCGGGCTCCATAAGCGCAATTCCGTAAAAGAGCTTCCCGACACGCCTGCCGTGCGTGGACAGCTTCATAAAGTCTCCCACCTCATCACGGTGGAAGAGATCGCAGACTGAAGAGGGGAGGCTAAGAATCTATGAAACTGCATGAACTACAGCCTGCCGAAGGTTCGAAGAAGACGCGCAAGCGCGTCGGACGCGGCATCGGCTCCGGACTCGGAAAGACGTCCGGCCGCGGCATGAAGGGGCAGAAGGCGCGCTCCGGCGGCGGCGTCCGCACCGGGTTTGAAGGCGGTCAGATGCCTCTCTATCGCCGTCTCCCGAAGCGCGGCTTCAAGAACATCTGGGCAAAGACCTTTGCCGAGGTGAACGTCGGGAGCCTGAACTGCTTTGAAGAAGGTACGACGGTTGACCCCGTTGCCCTCATTGAGGCGGGCATCCTCAAGAATGTCCGTGACGGCATTCGCATTCTTGGCGACGGCGAGCTCACGGTTAAGAACCTCACCGTCCGTGCGAACGGCTTTACACAGTCGGCAGCGGACAAGATCGCAGCGGCAGGCGGCAAAGTCGAGGTGATCTAAGGTGCTCGACGCCCTTGGAAATATCTTCCGGATTCCCGAACTGCGCCAAAAGATCATATTCACACTCATCATGTTCGCCGTGTTCCGCATGGGGACGCATATTCCCGTGCCCGGCGTCGACCCGAGCGCGATCGAACAACTCTTCGCGCAGGGGACACTGTTCGGACTGCTCGACCTCTTTTCGGGCGGTGCGTTCAGTAAATTTTCCGTCTTTGCGATGAGCATCACGCCCTACATCAACGCAGCCATCATTATCCAGCTCCTCAACGTCGTTGTACCGACGCTTGAGCAGTGGTCGAAGGAAGGTGCGGAGGGGCAGAAGAAGACGACGAAGGTCACACGGTATCTGACGGTGGCGCTCGCATTCTTTCAGGCAATCGGCATGTCGATCGGTCTTAAAAGTGCGATCCTCAATCCGAATCCCGTGAATATCCTCATCATCGCCATCACGCTCACTGCAGGAACCGTCTTCCTCATGTGGCTTGGTGAGCAGATCACCGCGAACGGGGTCGGCAACGGGATCTCACTGATCATCTTTGCCGGTATCGTCGCGGCGCTGCCGAAGAATATCGGCACGATCTACGCCTACCTCAAGGCGGGCACGATCAGCTATTTCAGCGTCTTTGCCTTTGCCGTGATTGCACTGGCGATGATCGTCTTTGTTATCCACGTCGAGACGGGCTTCCGCCGTGTTCCGGTGACCTATGCAAAGCGTGTTGTTGGCGGACGCATGGGGGCGGGGCATTCGAGTCATATCCCGTTCAAGGTCAATCAGGCGGGCGTTATCCCGATCATCTTCGCTTCGTCGGTGCTCATGTTCCCAATTACCGTGGCGCAGTTCATCGACATCCCGTGGGTCAAGACCGTAGCGAGTTATCTCGAGTGGGGCAAACCGCTCCAGACGACGCTCTACGTCCTCATGATCATCTTCTTTACCTATTTTTACACATCCGTGACGGTGAAGATCCAGGATATGGCGGACAACCTCAAGAAATACGGCGGCTTTGTCCCAGGGCTTCGCCCCGGACAGGCGACTGCGGACTATCTGGACTATGTGCTGACCCGCATCACGCTCGCGGGAGCCTTCTTCCTCGCATTCATCGCCGTCCTGCCGAATATGGTAGCGGGGGCGACGCATATTCAGGGCGTGTACTTCGGCGGCACGGCGCTGCTCATCGTCGTTGGCGTTGCCCTGCAGACGATGAAGCAGATCGAATCCATGGTCGTCATGCGCAACTATGAAGGCTTCATGAAATAAAGGAGAGTCTATGCACATCATTTTAATGGGTCCCCCGGGTGCCGGCAAAGGCACACAGGCGACGAACCTTGTAAAACGATACGGTATTCTCCACATCTCCACGGGTGATATGTTTCGTGAAGCAGTGAAAGAGGGAACACCGCTCGGCAAAGAGGTCAAGTCCTATATGGATGCGGGCAAACTTGTGCCGGACAGCGTTACCATCGGTATTGTGCGGGAGCGTCTCAGCAAGCCCGACTGCAGGAAGGGCTTCATCCTCGACGGGTTCCCGCGCACCGTGGAACAGGCGGATGCACTTGGAGAGATCCTAAAGGATAATGGTCTTCAGCTCACGGCGGTACTGAACATCAACGTACCGACGGAAGACCTCATCGAGCGTGCCGTCGGACGGCGTATCTGCAAATCCTGCGGACACTCCTTCCATGTGAAATTTAACCCGACGAAAGTCGAGGGCGTCTGCGACGACTGCGGCGGCGAAACTTATCAGCGCGCCGACGACAGTGCGGACACCATGAAGAGCCGTCTTTCCGTCTACGAATCCTCCACGCGTCCCCTGATCGAGTACTATCGGAAGGCCGGCGTCTACAAGGAGATCGACGGCAGACAGGACATCGCAAAGGTCGAGGCGGATCTTTCCGCCGCCCTTGGGGCGTAAAAGGAGCGAAAGGGAAGTATGTCAAAACAGGATGTCATCGAGGTAGAGGGACGAGTCGTTGAAAAACTCCCCAATGCGATGTTCCAGGTCGAGCTTGAGAACGGACATGTCGTCCTTGCTCACGTTTCCGGAAAGATACGCATGAACTTCATCCGTATTCTGCCGGGCGACAAAGTGACCATTGAACTCACCCCGTACGATCTGACACGCGGACGAATTACCTATCGCTTCAAATAAAAGATAATAGCGCAACAAGGTATGCAGCGTAAAAAAT
This sequence comes from Selenomonas sp. FOBRC9, assembly GCF_000287655.1. NCBI lineage: Bacteria > Bacillati > Bacillota > Negativicutes > Selenomonadales > Selenomonadaceae > Selenomonas > Selenomonas sp. FOBRC9. The sequence goes on along the minus strand of NZ_ALJR01000003.1, from coordinate 230,692 downwards.
CTTTTCATCAAAGAAATTTTGTGCTAAAATAGGAAAGATCGACTTGAACGCAGGCAGGACGGAAGGAGGAAGCGTCGTGAAAGTAAGACCGTCTGTCAAGAAAATCTGTGAAAAATGCAAGATTATCAAGCGCAAGGGCCGTGTTATGGTCATTTGCGAGAATCCCAAGCATAAACAAAGACAAGGATAAAAGGAGGTGTAATTATGGCACGTATTGCCGGTGTAGATTTGCCCCGTGACAAGAGAATTGAAATCGCCCTGACGTACATCTATGGAATCGGTCTCACGACTTCGAAGAAGCTGCTCGCGATTGCAGACGTGAACCCCGATGCCCGTACGCGAGATCTCACGGAGGATGAAGTCGTCAGACTTCGCGATGCCATCGACAAGAACGCCGTGGTCGAAGGAGATCTTCGCCGCGAGGTTCAGATGAACATCAAGCGTCTCGTTGATATCGGCTGCTACCGTGGCCGCCGCCACCGTCTCGGCCTGCCTGTCCGCGGACAGAATACGAAGAACAACGCGCGCACGCGCAAAGGCCCGAAAAAGGCCGTTGCAGGCAAGAAAAAGTAAAGGAGGCTCGTAGAGGTGGCTGTTAAGAAAACAACACGTTCCAAGAAAAAAGTTCGCAAGAACATAGAGTCGGGCGTTGCACACATCAGCTCGACGTTCAATAATACGATCGTTACGCTCACGGATAAGAGCGGCAATGCACTCTCTTGGGCGAGCGCCGGCGGCCTTGGCTTCCGCGGCTCCCGCAAGAGCACCCCGTTCGCGGCACAGATGGCTGCGGAGACGGCGGCAAAAGCTGCAATGGAACATGGACTCAAGTCCGTCGAGGTCTTTGTCAAAGGCCCCGGCGCCGGACGCGAGGCGGCAATCCGCTCGCTGCAGGCAACAGGACTTGAAGTCAACATGATCAAAGACGTGACGCCCATCCCGCACAACGGATGCCGTCCGCCGAAGCGTCGCCGCGTCTAACAGGAGGTGTATGTAAAGCATGGCAATAGATAGAGTACCGGTCTTAAAGCGCTGCCGCGCCCTCGGCCTCGAGCCCGCCACACTCGGCCGCTCCCGCCAGTCCACGCGCCAGCTCCGCCGTACGAACCGCAAGGTTTCCGAGTACGGCCTCCAGCTTAAGGAAAAGCAGAAGGCAAAATTCATCTACGGCGTCCTTGAGCGTCAGTTCCGCGGCTACTACGAGAAGGCAAAGAAGATGTCCGGCGTCACCGGCGAGAACCTCCTCAGCCTCCTCGAACGCCGCATCGACAATGTTGTGTTCCGCCTCGGCCTTGCCAACACGCGCCGTCAGGCGCGCCAGCTCGTCCGCCACGGTCATTTCACCGTGAACGGTAAGCGCGTTGACATCCCTTCCGCACTCGTACACGAGGGCGATGTGATCGAGGTTGCCGAGAAGAGCCGCGCAAGCGCATTTTTCAAGGAACTCAAAGAGAGCAGCAATGCACTTTCCGCTCCCGCATGGCTGACTGCCGATCAGGCAAACCTCACCGGCACGGTGACACGTTTCCCGCATCGTGAGGAGATTGACGTTCCTGTCAACGAGCAGGCCATCGTCGAGCTTTACTCCAAATAATGAATGTGAATGTGTCTGCATTACGCGTTTATTATGGAGGAGGCACATAGATGACAGATATCGAGAAACCGAAAATCGAGATCACGGAGATCAGCGAGGACGGACGCTACGGGCGTTTCGTCTGCGAACCGCTCGAGCCTGGATACGGTACGACGTTCGGCAACAGCCTGCGCCGTATGCTCCTCTCCTCGCTCGAAGGGGCGGCCGTGACATCCATTCAGATTGACGGCGTGCTTCATGAGTTTTCCACCATTCCGGGCGTACGCGACGATGTCACGAGCATTGTGCTCAACATCAAGCAGCTCTGCCTCAAAATGCAGGGCAGCGATCCGCATACCATCCGTATTGACGTGGCGGGAGAGCGTGAAGTCACGGCGGCCGACATCGAGTGCGGCAGCGACATTGAGATCCTCAATCCGGAGCTGCACATCGCGACGCTGAACGCGACGGGCAAACTCAAGATCGAAATGACCGTCGAACGCGGCAGAGGCTATGTCCCTGCCGATAAGAATAAAAAGCCGGATGACTCCATCGGCGTCATTCCCATCGACTCCATCTTCTCGCCTGTCCATCGCGTCAATTACACGGTGGAGGACACGCGTGTCGGCAACGTCACGGACTATGACCGCCTGATCCTCGATGTGTGGACGAACGGCTCCATCCGTCCGGAGGAAGCCGTGAGCAAGGCGGCCGCCATTCTCGTCATGCACCTGCGCCTGTTCCAGAACATGGACGGCAACGTGGTCGAGGAGGAGGAGGAAGTTGCGAACTTCCCACCCGAAGAAGTGGACGACAGCGCAAAAGTGCTCGAGATGACCATTGACGATTTGGATCTTTCCGTTCGTTCCTTCAACTGTCTCAAGCGTGCGGGGATTAACTCCGTCGCCGATCTGACGCAAAAGACCGAAGAGGACATGATGAAGGTACGCAATCTCGGGCGCAAATCCCTGGATGAAGTGAAGAAAAAACTTGAGGAGCTTGGACTCTCCTTGAGACAGGAAAACGAATAACGATAGGAGTGGGAACACACATGAGAAAGCTCGGACGCAATTCTGCGGCCCGTAAGGCACTCCTGAAGAGCATCCTCACATCCTTCTTCAAGTACGGACGCATTGAGACGACTGAGGCAAAGGCAAAGGAGCTGCGCTCCCTTGCGGACGGCCTCATCACGCTCGCAAAACGCGGTGATCTCAGCGCGCGCCGTCAGGCCATCGCAGCACTGGCAGAGGAAGATGTTGTGCGTAAACTCTTCGGCGAAATCGCAGAGAAGTACACTGACCGCAAGAGCGGATACACTCGCATCTTGAAGCTCGGTCCCCGCCGCGGCGATGCCGCCCCGATGGCGATCATCGAGTTGGTCTGACAAAAGGATACGGTAATAAAGAGCCGTTGTATCGAAAGATACGACGGCTCTTTTGCTGTATTCAGAAGAAAATTCATTTATCTATGGAAACAAAAAGTTATTATCTCAATAAATGATAGGAATATATCAAAATATAAAATATAAAATGAAATAATTCTTGCATAAATATATACAAGGTGATATACTTTCATCAAGGTTATCCGGAAACCAAAATTTCTGAGCGGTATAGGGCATCGATCTAAATTTGGCGATGCAGACAGCAGAGAAAGGAGAGAAACATGGACGAGCAAAAGGATTATACTGAGCTCATGAAGAAGTTCAATCGGTATAAGATGGAATCGCTCGTAGGTATTTTTGTGGGCTATGCGGCGTATTATATCGTACGCAATAACTTCATCTTTTCCACACCGTACCTCAAAGAAGAACTTCAGCTCAGCACAACGGAAATCGGGCTCTTGAGCAGCTGTATGCTCATCACGTACGGTCTGAGCAAAGGCTTTATGAGCGTGCTGGCGGATAAGTCTAATCCCAAATACTTCATGGCGCTTGGCTTAGTACTCTGTATTTTAGTCAATATCCTGATGGGATTCAGCACGAGTTTTTATATTTTCGTGGCGCTGGTCATTCTCTTGGGGCTTTGTCAAGGAATGGGCGTCGGGCCATCTATCATTACGGTCGGTCATTGGTTCTCTCGGTCACAGCGGGGGCGTGCGAGCACGACATGGAATATTTCGCACAATCTTGGCGGCGGTCTGGTGTCGCCGATTGTCGGTGCGGCACTGGCATGGCTTGGGACGGAGCATTGGCGGATTGCGGCCTATATCGTTCCTGCGGTCATTGCCCTGCTGTGCACAGGTGTAGTGTTAAAGCTCGTCAAGCGGCGTCCGGTCGAGGAGGGATTTCCGCCCGTTGAGGAACTGACGCATGAGGATTCAGTCACGGAAAAACTCCTCAAGAATGCCCAGGAAAAGCCGAAGGACATGTCGGCGTGGCAGATTTTCTATAACTATGTGTTCAAAAATGACAACTCATGGTACCTTGTGCTTATCGACGTCTTTACCTACATGGTTCGCTTCGGGATGATCACATGGATTCCGCTCTATCTGCTGACGGTCAAAGGGCTGTCGCGCGAGGAGATGGGAGTCTCGTTCATGCTCTTTGAATGGGCGGCGATTCCGTCGACTTTAGTGGCAGGATGGCTCGTTGATAAGTATTTCAAAGGGAAGGTCATGCTCCTCCCGCTTGCATGTCTTATTGTTGTATTCCTCTGTGTATTCGGCTATATGCAGTCGTCCTCTGTCTTTGCAATCACGATCTTTGCGACGATCACGGGGTGTCTCATCTACATTCCGCAGTCCATGGTAGCGGTACAGGCGATGGAGGTCATACCGAGTTTTGCGCTCGGGTCGGCGGTCGGTCTGCGCGGCTTTATGAGCTATCTTGTCGGCAGCTCGATGGGAACTACGCTCTTCGGTTTTGTGGTCGACCGCTTCGGCTGGGACAGCGGCTTTTACCTCATCATGTGCGGCGCTGTGCTCTGCATGACGTTCTGTTACCTGTCGCATCGCGGTGTACAAAAGATTTATGGAACGCAGAAGTAAAATTCCTTAGAATGGGTCGGAAAGGAAGTGTGATGTGGCAAACATCGGTGTTTACGGGATGGGCGTCATGGGCAGCAATCTTGCGCTCAATTTTGCAGATCACGGCTTTTCTGTCGCTGTCTGCAATGTTACGCCGGATCTCACGGATAAAGTACTCCGAGAGCACCCGCATGAACAGATCAAGGGCTATTATGACCTGAAGGCGTTCGTAGGAGCGTTGGAGCGTCCGCGCCGGGTCATTATGATGATCCTTGCAGGGAAGCCCGTGGACGATGTGATTGACGAGCTGCTCACGGTGATGGAGCCGGGCGACATGATTTTGGACACCGGCAATTCGTACTTTGAGGATACGGTGCGCCGCGCGGCATATGTCGAGTCAAAGGGGCTGTTCTATTTCGGCGTCGGCGTTTCCGGCGGAGAACGCGGCGCGCGCTTTGGCCCCGCCGTTATGCCCGGGGGAGATGCTGATGCCTATGCGTATGTCGCACCGTTTTTTGAGGCGATCGCAGCACGTGCGGCGGACGGCGTTCCCTGCTGTGCCTATATGGGTACGGACGGTGCGGGTCACTATGTCAAGATGGTGCACAACGGCATCGAATATGCGGATATGCAGCTCATTGCAGAAGCGTATCTCCTGCTCAAATATGCGGGCGGCTGTGACAATGCGCAGATGTCCGATATATTTGAGGAGTGGAATACAGGCGAGCTGAGGAGCTTCCTCGTCGGCATTACGTCCAAGATCCTGCGTGAACCGGATGATCTCGGGAGCGGTATGCTCATTGACCGGATTATTGATCGTGCGGGACAAAAGGGGACAGGGCGCTGGACGAGCATCGAGGCACTGCGCGAGGGGGTTGACCTGTCCTTGATTACGGCGGCGTGCAATGCTCGTGTTCTGTCCAACTGTACGGCAGAGCGTGCGGCTGCCGCTGCAGGGTTCGGGACGGAGCCGCGCGCGGATGTCCCGGCGAATTTCGTCGAGACGGTGCGGCGGAGCCTCTACATAGGCAAGATTATTGCCTACACGCAGGGCTTTGCGCTTTATCGTGCGGCGGCACGCACGCATGGATGGCATCTCGACTATGCCGGGATCGCACGCATTTTCCGTTCCGGCTGTATCATTCAGGCAGAGCTTCTGGGGCATATCGCGGCGGCATACGAGAAGGATCCGGAGCTGCCGCTGCTGCTCCTGGATGAGTTTTTCCTTACACGGATTCGCTCGTATCTGCCTGATCTGCGCAGTACCGGCGCATATGCCGCGGTACACGGTATCCCGGTGCCGGCACTGCTGAGCGCCGTAAGTTATCTTGACATGCTCTGCGCTCCGCAGATGGGGGCGAATCTCATACAGGGACAGCGTGATTATTTCGGGGCACATACCTATGAGCGCACGGATCGTCCCGGTAGTTTTCATCATCAATGGGATCATGTGATTCAATCGTATTGATGAAAAAGCCTTTTGCGATAAACAGCCCGCACATCATGTACGGGCTGTTTTGCTATGGGAAAAAATGAAGTTGTGCTATAATAAATTATCGGAGAAAGGGGGAGCCGAATGGCGACAGAGCAGATGGATCGATTTCCGCGCATTCGAACGGCATACGGGAGTCTCACTAAGGCGGAAAAGCGTATTGCCGATTATATTGTGCAGCATATGGGGCATCTGGTAGAGTGTACGATCTCGGAGGTTGCCGAGGATACGGGGACATCTGAGATTACCGTGTCGCGCTTTTGCAAAAAACTCGGATGCAGCGGATGGCAGAGTCTCAAGATCGCCGTCGCAGTCGAACAGTCCGCCGAGGGCGGCGCGGAGAGCACGGATATACACGCCGACGATTCGTTTGAGAGCATTACGGCAAAGATTTTTCGTAATATCACGGACGGTTTGCAGGATACGCTGAAACTGCTCGACTATGCGGCAGTAGAGCGAGCGGTGGAAACGCTCATCGGAGCAAAGCGCATCGCAGTCTACGGCGTCGGCAACTCGGCAAATGTATGCCGCGACATCGAGACCCGTTTTCTGCGGTTCGACATGGCGATACGGGCATATTCGGATACCCATATGCAGATCACATCCGCAGCGCTGCTCGGTGCGGGCGATGTTGTAATTGCGGTATCGCATACGGGCGATACGGTTGAAATCCTTGAGAGTGTAAAACTGGCGCAGAGCCGCGGGGCAGCGATCATCGCCGTCACGAGCCATGCGCGTTCCCGCCTCGCGCGGGTGGCGGAGATCGTCTTGGTCGGTATGGGGCGCGAAGTACACTACCGATCCGAAGCCGTTGCTTCACGACTTGTCCATCTTGCAATTGTCGATGTGCTTTATGCGGGCATTGCGCGGCAGATTCCCGAGCAGTACCGCGAGAATCTGCGGAACATGCGCAAGGTGATCGCAGAGCATCGATTGTGAGCGGATTACAATGCCGAATCCTGCGCGAGAATGTCCTTCAGACGCTCTTCGTCCTCGGTGACGAAGAGCGTTTTTTCGTTGACGAAGCGGACGAATCCGGGCACGGCACCGGCAGGTTTCTTGACGAAGCGGATACCGGTGTAGTCGACGGGGACGTTCGAGGAGCCGCGCGCCTTGCTGAAATGTGCGGCGAGCTGCGCGGCGAGGTGGAGCGTCTCGTCGGCGACGGGTGCGCCGCCCGTGCGCAGGACGACGTGCGAGCCGGGGATGTCCCGCACATGCAGCCAAATGTCATTGGGGGCGGCAGTCTTAAAGGTCAGTGCGTCGTTCTGCGTGTTGTTCTTGCCGACAAGGATGCGCATCCCGTCGGGCGCGGTGAAGGTAAAGGGCTGTGCGCGGCGGTCTTTGCTGCGCTTCGGCAGTTTTTCATGGAGATAGCCCGCCGTGATGAGCTCTTCGCGGATCTCTGCGATCTCGGCGAGCCGCGCGGAGACCTCGAGCGACGCCTCGATACTCTCAAGGTGGCGGATGCTCGCGGCGCAGCGTTCCTGCTGGACGGCGAGGAGGGTGCGGGCGCGTTTGAGCTTGTCGTATTTTTTGTAATATGCCTGCATATTTTGGATGATCGTGTGCCGCCGGTCGAGCGGGATGGTGAGCTCTTCGCCGCTCTCGCTGTAAATGTTCGCGACGGTGATTTCGGCATCCGCATGGTCGCTGTATTGATATTGGTAGGTCATGAGATTGTCGGCGTAAATTTTTTGCTCTTCGGCGTTCTCGGCGGCGGCGATCTCCTCGTCGAGCTTGCCGTATTTTTCGCGTGCGCGGGCGAGCTCTGTGCGTACGAGACGGCGGAACCGTTCGCGGTCGGGGATGACGTAGCTGCCGAGCCTGCGGTCGGCGTCGATCATGAGTGCGCTGACGGTCGGGTAGGAGAGCCGCCGCGTGCCGGGCATCTCGCTGAGCGGGAATGCCGCCATCGCGGTGACCTTGCCGTTTTCATCGAGGCGCAGGGAGGGGGCGGGCTGCTCCATGAGCGCGCGGAGCTCGTCGAGCGCAGCGGAGAGCGTTACAAAATCTGCCTCGTCGAGTGTGGAGACGGAGATATTCGGCGCGAGTCCCGCCATAAAGCAGACTTCCTTCGCGGAGACGGGACCGAATCCGAGACATGTTCCGATGAGCGCTTGAAAGAGCTTTGCTTCGCTTTCCGACTGTACGCGTGTGATGATGTCGTTGATATTTGCCGAGAGCAAATCCATTTTATCCTGCGCGGGCGGGAGTGTATACGGCAGTCCCTTCAGGACGGTGCGGACGCGGCTCGAGTTCTCGCCGATGCGGCGCAGGGCTTCGACGATTGTGCCGTCCTCGGTGAGGATGATGTTGCTGTATTTGCCGATGAGCTCGAGGGTGAGCGTGCGCGTGACGATGCGTCCGCCGCCCGCGATGACGTCGATGTCGAGGTGCAGGATGCGGTCGCGCCCCTCCTGACGGACGGCGGCGATGCGTCCCGTCTCGAGCTGCTTGCGCAGCACCATGCAGAACGTCGCCGGTTCGGGCGGGTTCTCGGGCGCGGTCTCGATGATGTATGCCGCGGGATTGCCCGCGTTCGTGTTGATGTAGAGGAGGATGTTTTTTCCCGGTTGACGGACGGAGAAAACAACGGACTGTTTGTTGGGCTGCGTGATCTTGTCGATGCGCCCGCCTGTGAGGGCGTCCGCGAGCTCCGCGGCAAGCGCGGACATGGAGAATCCGTCAAGGCTCATAGCAGTATCCTTCTTTCGTAAATCGTATCGGGGAAAATTATAGCACCCGCGGGGCGGAATGCGCAAGCGTGCCTTGCGCCGAAGGGAAAATCATCGTATAATACAGCAAGAATAAATGAACGGAAGGCAAGGAAAACGATGGAATTTACCAAATGGCAGGGCTGCGGCAACGATTTTGTGGTCGTGGACTTCCTTGAGAGAGAACCCGTGGACTTCGCGGCGCTCGCCGTGCGCATGTGCGACCGGCATTTTGGCATCGGCGCGGACGGACTGATGGTCGTCTGCCCCTCGGACACGGCGGACATCCGGATGCGCGAGTTCAACCCCGACGGGACGGAGCCCGAGATGTGCGGCAACGGCATCCGCTGCTTTGCGCGCTGTCTCTATGAATACGGGCGCATCAAGAAGGAGCAGTTCACGATCGAGACGCTTGCGGGCATCATGACGCCGCGCATCATCCGGGGCGGCGGCAAGGTGACGGCTGTCGAGGTTGACATGGGCGTGCCCGTGCTCGCAGGAGACGACATTCCCGTGCGCGGCTTCGGCACGGAGCGCGTTATCGCGGCGCCAATCACGGTTGCAGGTGAGGAGTACAAAATGACCTGCGTCTCGATGGGAAATCCGCATGCGGTCATCTTCGTGGACGACGCGGAGCATTTTCCTCTCGCGGAGCTCGGCGCGCAGTTTGAAAACCATGAGCTCTTCCCGCGCAAAATCAACACGGAATTCGTCGAGATCAAGGATCGCAGTCACGCGCGGATGCGTGTTTGGGAGCGTGGTGCGGGCATCACGCTCGCCTGCGGGACGGGAACGTGCGCAACGCTGACGGCGGGCGTCTTGAACGACCTGCTTGACCGCGCGGCGGACATCGAGGTCGACGGCGGCGTGATTCGGGTCGAGTGGCGGGCGGACGGTCATATCTTTATGACAGGACCCGCAGAGCCGGTCTTTACGGGCGTATGGCAGGGAACGGTATGAGCGAGACGCAGCGCAGGAGCATGACGGGGTACGGGGCGGCGACGGTGGAAACGCCGGAGTATTGCATGACCGTCGAGATCAAAGCCGTGAATCAGCGGTTCCTTGAGATTGCGCCGCGGATACCGCGCGCGTTCGGGGCGTGGGAGAGCGAGTTGCGCGAGACGATCCGCACGCATGTGGCACGCGGGAAACTCGATATCTTTGTCAATTTCGAAGACCGCAGTGAAAAAGAGTACGACGTCCGCGTCAACGAAAGCCTCGCGCGTGCGTACTATGCGGCGCTCGTCAAGGTCGCGCATGCCGTGGATGCCCCGCTGAATGATGGCGTACGCATTGTTTCAGAGCGAGACGGCGTGATCGAGGTGAGCGAACGTGCGGATATCGGCGGCGCGCGAGAGGTGTTCATGGATGCCGTGCGCGGGGCGCTCGATGCGCTCGACCGGATGCGCTTAACGGAGGGCGCACATATCGCACGCGACCTCATGATGCGCGTGGCACGGCTTGAGGAGCAGCGCGCGCAGCTTGCGGCGATCGCGCCGCAGATCGTGGCGGAGTACCGTGCGCACTTGAATGAAGTACTCGCGGAGTTCAAGGACGTCACACCCGACGAGACGCGCATCGTGCAGGAGGCGGCGCTCTATGCCGACCGCGTGAACTTTACGGAGGAGCTCGTGCGGCTCGCGAGCCATTTTGCGCAGTTCCGCGCGATTCTCGCCGAGGACGAGCCCGTCGGACGGCGGCTCGATTTCCTCCTGCAGGAGATCAACCGCGAGGTGAATACAATCGGGTCAAAGGCAAACAATGCCGATGCACAGCAGATCGTCGTTGCGATGAAGAATGAGGTCGAAAAACTGCGCGAGCAGGTACAGAATTTGGAGTGAGAGCATGGAGATCAGACCGATTAATATCGGTTTTGGAGACATCGTATTCGCCGGGCGCATCGTCGCCATCGTCGCCCCGATGTCCGCATCCGCCAAGCGCATGGTGCAGGATGCGCGCGACGCGGGACGGCTCGTCGACGCGACGTACAAGCGGCGGACGCGCGCCGTCATCGTCACGGACAGCGGCCATATCGTGCTCTCGGCACTCCAGCCGGAGACGCTCGCGAACCGCGTGGGCGGAAAGGAGGATGCGGAATGAAAAAAGGACTGCTGATTGTCATCTCCGGCGCCTCGGGCACGGGCAAGGGGACGGTCTGTAAGGAGCTCCTCGTCCGCGAGCGGGGGATTGCCTACTCCGTCTCTGCGACCTCGCGCGCCCCGCGGGACGGCGAGGCGGAGGGGCGCGAGTATTATTTCCGCACGCGCACGGAGTTCGAGGCGATGATCGCCGCGGGCGCGTTCCTCGAGTATGCGGACGTCTACGGCAACTACTACGGCACGCCGCTCGCCCCGATCGAAGCGCGGCGCGCCGCGGGCGAGGACATCCTGCTCGAGATCGACACGCAAGGTGCGCGCAGCGTGATGGAGCGGTGTCCGGACGGGACGTTCATCTTCCTCCTGCCGCCCTCCTTTGAGGAGCTGCGCCGCCGCATCACGGAGCGCGGGACGGAGACTGAGGAGAACCTCTCGCGGCGTCTGAGCGCGGCGCAGGACGAGATCCGTCTCGGCAGGAAATACCGCTACGCGGTCGTCAACGATACCGTAAAAGCTGCGGTGAAGCGCATCCAAACGATTCTCGCGGCGGAGCGGTTTCGCGCGGATATGAACCCGGCGCAGTTTGAGATAGAGAACTAAGGAACGAGGTACGAATAATGAAAACGAATGCGGAAATCGGCATGGTCAACCCCTCCACAGACGAGCTGCTGACGAAGGTGGACAGCCGCTACGGCATGGTTGTGCTCGCGGCGAAGCGTGCACGGCAGCTCCTCGAGGGCGACCCGGTCAAGTCGGAACTCGCGCGCTCGACAAAGAACGTCACGAACGCGTTTGAAGAGATCGCCGAGGGCAAGATCAGCTACGATCTTTACAAGGAGAGCATCTGACCATGGGAACTCTTGCGGGGCGCAGCATCGTACTCGGCGTGACGGGCGGCATCGCCGCGTATAAGGCGGTCGAGATCGCAAGCAGACTGAAAAAGGCGGGCGCCGAAGTCCGCGTTGTCATGACGCGGGCGGCGGCGTCCTTTGTTGCACCTCTGACCTTTCGCGAGATCACTGGGCAGGCGGTCGCGACCAGCATGTGGACGGAGATTCCCGCGCATCACGTCGAGCACATCGCACTCGCGGAGCTTGCCGATCTTGTCCTCGTCGCGCCCGCAACGGCGAATTTCATCGCAAAGGCGGCGGCGGGCATCGCCGACGACCTCCTCACGACGACCGTGCTTGCCACGCGCGCACCGCTCTACATCGCGCCCGCGATGAATACGGGCATGTGGGAGAACCCCGTCACGCAGGAGAACGTCATGCGCCTGCGTGATCGCGGCGTGCAGGTGATCCCTCCTGCAGAGGGGCTGCTCGCGTGCGGTACGACGGGTGCGGGACGCCTGCCTGAGCCGGAGGAGATCGTCGCCGCTGTCGAGCGTCACTTCGCTGCGGCGGAGAGCCTTGCAGGGCAGCGCATCATCGTCACCGCAGGCGGAACTGAGGAGGCGCTCGACCCCGTGCGCTACCTCAGCAACCGTTCCACCGGGCGCATGGGCTATGCCGTCGCGGCGGAGGCGGCGCGGCGCGGCGCGGAGGTCATTCTCGTCTCCGCTCCCACGCATCTTGACACGCCGGCGGGCGTGCGCCGCGTCAACGTGCGGAGCGCGCGGGAGATGTACGCGGCGGTCATGGCGGAGTATGAAAACGCCGACGCCGTCGTCAAGGCGGCGGCAGTCGCCGACTACCGCCCCGCAGAGATCGCCCCGCAAAAGATAAAGAAGTCCGACGGCCAGCTCACCATTACCCTCGAGCGCAACCCCGACATCCTCATGGAACTCGGCCGGAAAAAGACCCGCCAAGTGCTCGTCGGATTCGCCGCCGAGACCGAGAACGTCGAGACGTACGCACAGGGCAAGCTCGCGAAGAAGAACCTCGACTTCATCGTCGCCAACAACGTCGCCGAGAAGGACGCGGGCTTTTCCGTCGGCACGAACCGCGTCAAAATCTTTTTCAAAGACGGCAGAGCAGAAGAACATCCCCTCATGGCGAAATCTGAGCTCGCAGGCATCATCCTCGACCGATTGGCGGATGAGTTGGAGCGGAGAAACCGGGGATAGGGGGAGAACACCGCCGAGAATACGCTTTGTAAGGAGGAGATGTTCATGTGGAAATCTTGTAGATTACTCGTCCTGCTCTGCACTGTTCTTTGCGCCTGTATGAGCGCAAGTACCGCCGCCGCGAAGGATTGGGCGGAGGTGGGGCGGTATACGCATTCCTATTGGAATGCCGAGGAGGTCGGCGTTGATGCGATGTATATCGCAACGATTGACATGGACAGTATTGAGTGTCATTCGGACGCACGTTATACTTACTACAGCGTAGACGGTCTGCGCCGCACGGTTGACGAAAATGCCGGCATCTATGGGGAGGTAGACCTGTACGCGTATCGGTTCCGCCACGATAAGAAAACGGGCGAGTGGCGCTGCCTCCAGTACTATGTTCCCGCGTTCGATAGAACCTATGACAAGGACACAGACTTTGAGCCGTTCGGGGCTCTCCTCGAGGCAGGCGACATCACCGCGGACGGGGGCGTATTCCTCACCGCGCCCGACAGAACCCCGGGATATATTGCCCGCCATGTCAGGGGCGGAGGAGTCGGCGGCGTTATCAGACAAGAACAACTGCGGCAGGGCGAGGCTGCCTATGTCCTGCGCGCCGTGCTCGCCCGGCAAAAGGGAGAGAAAATCACGAGCCTCGACGAAGGAAAAATTACGCGGGACGGCGGCTATCCGATCTTTTAAGCGATGAACTAAATCACGAATGGCGGTCATACCGCCGCAGCACTGGCTGCCGTATGGAGAACACATGCAGCGGCTTTTTTTGTGGAAAGATTCTCAGGGGATGGATGGCGTTGGTATTCCGGGAGGATGGAGGAATACGGCGATTTGTGCTATACTAAGCGGCAGAATGAACGCCGTATGTTATGCTCGCTTTGCGTTCTATCGCGGGGCTGAACAGTGCCGGTACGCAAAAATATGCCTTGGGAGGAGATTGAATGATTTATACTGCGCATTATGTATCGCCGCTCGGGGACATCCTGCTTGCAGAGCGCGAAGGGGCGCTCGTCGGCCTCTGGATCGCGGGGCAGGACTACATGTCCGATCTGCACGGGAAGAGCGTAGAGGAGCGCGAGACGCCGCTCCTCGTACGGACAAAGGCGTGGCTCTCGCGGTACTTCGCGGGAGAGCACCCCGCAATTGCAGAACTCCCCCTCGCCCCGCGCGGGAGCGCGTTCCGTCGCGCTGTATGGAATCTGCTCTGCGGCATCCCCTACGGCGCGACGACTACCTACGGTGCGCTCGCGCGCGAGATTGCCGCTCTGACCGGCAAGTCCCGCATGTCCGCGCAGGCCGTCGGCGGCGCCGTCGGGCACAACCCCATCTCCATCATCATCCCCTGTCATCGCGTTGTCGGAACGAACGGCAGCCTCACCGGATACGGCGGCGGACTCTCGATGAAGATTGCCCTACTCGAACACGAGGGCGTCGATATGAGCGCGTTCTTTGTGCCAAAGCACGGGACGAAACTGTGACAATGATGAAAAAGGAATATGTCAGAATGAATGATGATATTGTGATTCGCACATACCAACCGGGCGATCCTAGTAGAGTATGTTACTTTCAATATAAGCTCTATGAGGAACAGTATCACTTCAACGGACTATATGAAAAAGAAATGCTCAGCGGAATGGCGGAACTCTACGACGAGCCGGAGGGAAGTCAGATGTGGATCGCCGAACGAGACGGGCAGATCGTCGGAGACATCGCTGTGATCAAACGAGCGGACGATAAGGCGCAGATGCGCTGGTTCGGCGTTGCTCTGGATCTTCAGGGAAAAGGTTTGGGCAGTCAATTATTAAAGATCGCTATGCAGTTTTGTGTGGAAAAGGGATATAGACACATTACACTAGGGACCCTTGATATTCTGAAGCCGGCACACCACCTTTATGAGAAATATGGGTTCCGTAAAACGGAGAGCGAGCCGTATAACGATTGGGATGAAAGCCGGGACATGTACCGTGAGACATGGGAATATGACATTTCCAAGGAGAAACTTTCATTACTGTGACAATCAATTTATCAGAAAAGCACGCCCCATCATTTTGGGAGCGTGCTTTTTATCGTCTCAAGTTGTTTTAGTTGGTCACGTTTGCTGTAGATGATGCTTACGACATATACACAGCAGTCGTCTTTGGAAATCAAGTAATATGCGTAGAAATTCTTGATGAGGATTCGCCGGATGCTCTTTGAGTGCCACGGTTCACTCTCAATAGGTCGAATACGTTCCGGCATCTGAGAGAGGGTATTAAGCTCTGTTTGCAGGGCATTTATATATGCAAATGCCGTCTCAGGAGAGCACAGCACGCCCGCAATATAATCATGCAGTTCCGTGAAGTCGGCGGCAGCTCGCGGTGTTATGATGATTTCGTAACTTATCATGAGATATATCTCTTTTTCAAGGATTCAAAGAACTCGTCGCATGGGATGCCTCTTCCTGCAAGCGCTTCCTCATATCCTTGGCGCAGATGGATATTCAGCTCTTCATCACTCATAGTGTCAAGTGTGCGCGGTACTTTCGGGAGCGTCAGAGAGAAGGGAATGCCGTTGCGCTCGATGATTTGACGGTACAGGGCATTGATGACGACGGATACGGGAACGCCAAGACTGCGGAGAATATCCTCCGCCTCCTTTTTCACATTGTACTCGACGCGTGCGCTGACTGTTGCGTCTTTCATGAGACCACCGCCTTTCACTGTGATTGTACTATGACGTCATGCGGATTGCAAGACTATATCATATACAATGGACTTGTGGTAAAATGATATACGGACAGAAGGGAGATAATAGTTTGGACATGCGGGCGTTGGAGAAAATGCGGGCGTCACCTCGTCTCATGAACGAGCTTGAAAAATGAAGAGGCCGATTGGATTTGAGAGGCGTATGGTGAGAGAAGAGATTGTTGCTGAAGGGAGTCCTATGATTATGATATCAATGCGCATCTTTTTTATGCTGTTCGCCGTGTGTATGTCGCTTTTTACTGTGCAGAAATGTGATGCTGCACAAAGGTTCTCGGGCAGCATTTTTTTGCAGGATCATTCGCGGCCCAGTTTTGTAGTTATCAATCCGAACCGTGTCACCGATGAGGTGAAGATCGATCTGTCACAGGCAATACCGCGTGGATACCGGATAGGGAGTTCCGTTCTTACAGAATCCGGGATATATTTCCTCGTAGAGTTGGATTATAATTGCTGTCTCGCAAAGTCGAAAGCCGAGATAGAAAAGGTGAGGCCGCATCTTTTTCATTTGACGGAGGAGGGGGTCGCAGAAATTCCTATTGATTGGCCGGACCAGGAACTTGAGTTATACCCGTGGGATCTTTATGAATTTGATGATAAATTCTACATTACGTTCGTTGGGAATGAGATTCCTCTTGTCCCAAAGGATCGGTGGCCTTCCGATCGTATTTATATGATCCCTAAAAGCGGCGGCAAAGCAAGAGAACTTTATACAAAATGCAGGCTTAAGAATTTTGGAGAACCGTCGCAGCGTGACAGTCAGCCGATCGAGTATGGCGACGGTGTGATATGTGTGCGCAGTGAGGATTTGTCTGTCGTGTTCGTTCATGATGAGGAAGAAGAAAGACTATTTTCCCTGCCCGTCGGGACGGCATATTTGCTGAAAGGATGGTATGAAGAGGGGAAGAGTCTGCTGCTGTGGAGTGAGTCGCCAAACGTCAGCCTCGTTGTCGATCTGCAAGGGAACGTCCTGCAGGAATGGCACCATGGTTACGGCAGTACGTGCTGTTGGAATATATATGGAAACATGGAAGGCGGCATATTGTTTCGCCGGTCGTCAACCTCTACGCTCCAAGAGGATGATCGGCGGCCGAAGTTTGGAAATCATGATGCCTTTTGTACGGAGCGTATAAAGCAGAATAAATTTGGGATCTATGACATACGGACGGGAGATGTTATTCCGTTGAATGGTCATAAGGGAGATGAACCTTATTCTGGTTGTTGGTCTAAAATAAGTTATAGAAAAGTACAATTTGAGCGCCTTGCGGTGGCGGCATGGGAGAGCAAGGAATTGTCACTGCCATTGACAGAATGTGCTATCAGTGCGGCCGGTTTTGCCGGTTCTTTCGATGATGATTCATGAGTAACGTCAAAGCGTTAAAAAAATCTCCCGACCGCCCCTTGACAATATCCCGCACTTTCGTTACAATGCGACGTATAGAAGAGAATATACCTCATCCAGAGCAGTGGAGGGACGGGCCCTATGAAGCTGCGGCAACCATGACGTTTTGGTCAACGGTGCCAATTCCTTTAGGCGGAGCAGCCTATGAGATGAGAGCGGTCATAAGCCTCCCATCTGATAGGGAGGCTTTTCTTGTGGGGATGAGGATGTCTTTTTGGTAAAATATTTTTCGACACCTGGGGGAGGTTTTTGTATGAAAAAAATGTTGTTTACATCCGAGTCCGTGACCGAGGGGCATCCCGATAAACTCGCCGATCAGATTTCCGACAGCATCCTCGATGCGATTCTCGCGCAGGATCCGCAGGGGCGCGTTGCCTGCGAGACGCTCGTGACGACGGGGCAGGCTCATGTGGTCGGGGAGATTTCGACGTCGTGTTATGTGGACATTCCGAAGATCATCCGTCAGACGGTGCGCGAGATCGGCTATACGAACGCGAGCTACGGGTTCGACGCCGACACCTGCGGCATTCTCGTCTCGCTCGACGAGCAGTCGCCCGACATCGCGCAGGGCGTCAACGAGGCGATCGAGTCCCGCGAAGGCAAGATGGACGCGGCGGATGCGATCGGCGCGGGCGATCAGGGCATGATGTTCGGTTACGCGACGAACGAGACGCCCGAGTACATGCCGCTGACGACAGTGCTCGCGCATAAACTCGCACGCCGCCTGACGGACGCGCGCAAGAGCGGTGAGCTCTCCTATCTGCGCCCGGACGGCAAGACGCAAGTGACGGTCGCCTATGAGGACGGGAAGCCCGTCTATGTCGATACGGTTGTCATCTCGACGCAGCACGACGAGGCGGTTGACCTTGCGACCATCCGCAAGGATATGATTGAAAAAATCATCAAGGAAATCATTCCCGCAGAACTCCTGCGCGCGGAGACGAAATACTTCGTCAACCCGACGGGAAAATTCGTCATCGGCGGCCCGCACGGCGACTCGGGACTGACGGGGCGCAAGATTATCGTCGATACCTACGGCGGCTGGGCGCGGCACGGCGGCGGCGCGTTCTCGGGCAAAGACCCCACGAAGGTCGACCGCAGCGCGGCGTATGCGGCGCGCTATGTGGCGAAGAACATCGTCGCGGCAGGGCTTGCCGACCGCGTTGAGATCCAGCTTGCATATGCCATCGGCGTGGCGCATCCCGTGTCCATCATGGTGGATACGTTCGGCACTGGCAAGATCGACGAGGAGAAAATCGTCGGTTTGGTACAGAAAAACTTTGACCTGCGCCCCGCGGGCATCATCAAGATGCTTGACCTCCGCCGTCCGATCTATCGTCAAACAGCGGCGTACGGGCATTTCGGCCGCACGGACGTCGATCTGCCGTGGGAAAAGACGGACAAAGCCGCCGTGCTGAAACAGGATGTAGGGCTCTAATCCGTATTGTGTAATATAAAACAGTCTTGCGCGTCTCTCTTTTGCCGGGGTGCATAAGACTGTTTTCCTATATGGGGGTGAAATGATGACGGAGCAGGAAATCATGGAGTTTGCGCGCGCCGAGTTTTACTGGCTGCACGCGCATCCGGAACTTTCCTATGAGGAGTTTGAAACGACGGCGCGCCTGCGGGCAGCGTTTGAACGCTTTGGCATACGTGTGCTCGATGTGCCTCTCGAGACGGGGCTTGTGGCGGCGATCGGATCGGGGGAAAAACCCATTGTTGCGCTGCGGACGGATATCGACGCGCTGCCGGTGACCGAGGCGACCGATCTGCCGTATCGTTCTTTAACGGAAGGGAAGATGCACGCCTGCGGGCATGATTTTCACATGGCGGCGGTGCTTGCGGCGGCGCTCCTGCTGAAAGAGCGGGAAGCGGCACTCGAAGGGACGGTCTATATCGTCTGTCAGCCGGCGGAGGAGGCACCCGGCGGGGCGCGTTGTGTGCTCGATACGGGAGTCCTTGACGGTGTGACTGCGATATTCGGCATTCATACGCGTCCCCTTTATCCGGTGGGGACATTTGGGCTGTGCACAGGCGGCATGATGGCGTCCACGGATAAGTTCGAGATCGCGTTCACGGGCGTGGGAACGCATGCGGCGCAGCCCGACCGCGGATGCGATCCCATCGTGATGGCAGCGCAGTTCGTGACGGCGGCACAGACGATCGCCGCACGCAACGTGAACCCGCTGCACGCCGCCGTTGTAAGCATCGCGCACATTGAGGGCGGGACGACGTGGAACGTGCTGCCGGAGCGGGTATGGATGGAAGGAACGATTCGGCTCTTCGATGCGGACGACCGTGTGCTGGTGAAGAAACGGATGGAGGAACTCGCCGCGGGGATCGCCGCAGGGCTCGGCGGGCATGTGGAGATCTCTTGGAAGTCGGGCGCGCCCGCCGTGGTGAATACGCCGCGTTGGAATGAACTCGCGGCGGACGTGGCAAAGCGGGAGGGATTTACCGTTGTGGATGCCGTACCGTGGATGGCGGGAGAGGACTTCGCGTATTATCAGGAGACGATGGAGAGCTGCTTTGCATTCGTCGGGACGGGGCTGGGACCGGAGAATCATCATCCGCAGTTCACGGTCGATCCGGCGGGGATTCCGCAGACGGCGCGATATTTGGCTCGTCTAGCTGAAACATCTCTACGCTGCGTGACGCGCGATTTTGGCGCATAGCTGTGTCATTCGATCAGACACGTCGGTTGACGTAGCTTTTTACTACGCCTGCCCTTGTGTCCTCCTCATTCCTTGCTCTGCATCGAAACTTCCGCTTCTCCTAGATCGTGAATGGGTTTTCGCGCCTAGCTGTGTCGCAAAATGTTTCTGCACCGTTCGGGTATCTGCCTTGCCAAAAAAGCATGGCTTAAAAATGGCTGCGGCAGATACCGCTCACGGCACGGTGGTTCATTCGCACTGATTATCGAGAAAATTCTGCATCAAAAAAGATAAGGACGAGGCGTTTATCCTTATCTTTTTTGTTTCTATTTCTTTTTTTGTATCCCAATGGTCAGTGCGTTGACGATCGGCACACGGTCGCCGATGCGTCGCACGATGATGGCGGAGCAGAGGGTGAGGAGAAGGGTGGCGGTGTAGAGCCCAAGGGCGATGGGGGCGGTGAGGACGTATCCGTGCGCGTGGATCAGCATCAGCAGGTAGGTGATCGCGACGGGATGCGCGAGGTAGATGAAGTAGGAGTGTTTTCCGAGCGTTTGAAAGGCGCGCCCGAGCGGGTTCTGCGTGCCGAGACGCGTGAAGAACGCAAAGAGGGCGAGCGATGCTCCGATGGTATAGAGAATGCCGAGCGGCGAGAGCTGATGCGCGGTGTAGATCGCCTCGAGCGGGGTGTACCCGTCGATGAGAATCAGCTTGTAGTACCACGCGAGGAGCAGTCCGAGGCTGAGAAGTCCAAATGCATAAAGGCTTCGCGCCCGTCGCTCCATCAGCGTGCGGAACGCGTCAAAATGCAGGGCGAGATACCCGCCGAGCAGGAAGATAAAGACGTAGTGCATGACCCAATAGTTCAGGCGATAAAAGAGCAGCGCGCGCAGGAGTGTTCCCTCGGGCAGGCTGTAAACATAGAGGTTGAACGCACTGTCAAAGCTCGACCAGTAGTCGAACGCGACCTGCGCGGCGAGCAGAACGCCGAGGCGCGGGAGCGTCATATGCCGCAGCAGGACGCGCCAGAGCGGCATGAGGAGGTAGAACCAGATGAGGATGACCATGAAGTAGAGCTGATATTTCGCATTCCCAAAGAAGAGTATCCCCGGAATGGAGAGCAGCGGCGGTATGCCCATACCGTAATGCCACGCATCGTGGAGGATGTAAAAGAGCGACCACACGAGATAGGGCAGGGCGACCGCGTGCCACCGCCGCCGGAGAAATGCACGGTAGGAAAACGGTACGGCGGGATTTTGCCCATAGAACAGCCCGAATGCAGAGATGAAGAAAAAAATCGGCACGCTAAAGCGCGTGCCGATGTCAAAAAGCGCTGTGAGATGAAGATTTGGCGAGGGGTTTGCAAGGTACTCTGCGCCGATGTGGATGCCGATCACACCCATCATGGAGATGCCGCGGATCGCCTCGACCGCAGAGAGCCGCGGCGGCTTATTCGATGACATAGGTGACGTTCACAAGCCCTTCGACAGAGAGACGACCTGCCGCAATCGGCGTTTCGCCAAAGTCGGCTGCGGCCTCTTTTACCATTGCCGAATAGCGCACGCTGTTGTACGGCTGCGCGTGGACATCCGTAAAGGAGATCGTTGCAATACGGACAATGCGGACACCAGCCGCAGCGGCGAGCGCATCCGCCTTTGCACGCGCGTCTCTCATCGCTGCCTCGAGCGCTGTTTTTTTCGCAGCCGTGAGATCGCTTGCGCTGAACTCGAGCGAATCGATGCGGTTTGCCCCTGCGGCGAGTGCCGCGTCAATGACGCGACCGACCTTTGAAAGGTCATGCACGGTGATGGCGATCATATTCTGCGCGGTGTAGCCGACGAGTTCCGTTTTTCCGTCATCGCGCGTGTCCCAGCGCTGCGAGAAATCATAATGCGTTGTCTGAATGTCTGCGTTTGCGATGCCGAGTTCTTTCATCGCCTTGTGGACGCGCGCCGTCAGCACGGCGTTGTCCGCGTGTGTCTTTGCTGCGTCCTTTGCGTCCGTGACGACGCCGACCGTGATCGCGGCGGTGTCCGGGGTGACATAGGTGACGCTTGTGCCGCTCGTGCTGAGCGTCGCGGGATATTCCTCCGCCGCCGCGTGTCCCGCAGGCAGAAGGAGGGCTGCGGCGAGTGCAGCGACGCAGGTGAGTGCGCCGAATGAGGTGCGTTTCATCATATCCTCCGTTTCATGCACATTGTAAATATCTGTGCTCATGATAACACGACCGTACGGATATTATCATGAAAGACAGTTTATCCCTGCTGCGCGCCCGAGAGCAGATTCTCGTTGTATTTCACCGCAGCCTTATACGCCCAGAAGGCGCCGATGGGGAAGGTTATGATTAATCCGATCCCGACCGTGAAGAGACCGACGATGAGATTCACGATGAGCATGACGACGGCGCCCTTAATCGTCGAGTAGAGCATACCGAGGGGACCGAAGAAGAGCGCGAGCCCGGCGGCGAGACCGGCATTTTTCGTCGACTGTACGATGAGAGCCTTGGGGGCGGCGTTCTGCGTGCCCGGCTGTGTGTTCTGTTCGTTGTCCATGATAAAATCTCCTTTTCCCTATACAGATGATAAACAATATCCAAAGATGAGTATAATGCAAAATGCTGTGAATTGCAAACGCTGTGAATGAAAATCCTGCCGGGCACATTATTTAGGAAAAAGGAGGAAATGACATTTGATTTTTTGCCGTTTTTTGTGTAATATAGAGCATAGAAATCGAGTCGTATAAGACGAAACGATATACAAAAATAGCTACACGTAAGGGAGCGCGATATTATGGCAAAGGAAACGCATGAGTTTCAAGCCGAGACAAAACAATTACTGGATCTGATGATCCATTCCATTTACACGAACCGCGAGATCTTTTTGCGCGAGCTGATTTCGAACGCGTCGGACGCAATCGACAAGCTCCACTTTGAGAGCCTGACAAACCGCGACATCCTCGAGGGAAACGACGCGTATGAGATTTTCCTGATACCGGACGCGGAGAGTAAAACGCTGACGATCTCCGACAACGGCATCGGCATGACGCGCGCCGAGGTTGTCGATAACATCGGCACGATCGCAAAATCCGGGACGAAGGCGTTCATGGAACAGCTCGCAAAGGCGAAGGAGGAGAGCGGCGGTGCGCCGGACAAGGATCTCATCGGGCAGTTCGGCGTCGGCTTCTACTCCGCGTTCATGGTCGCCGAATCCGTGACCATTGTCACGCGCCGTGCGGGCGAGACGCAGGCGACGCGCTGGGAGTCGACGGGCGACGGCAGCTATACGGTCGAGGACGCGGAGAAGGAATCGCGCGGCACGACCATCACGATCCGCCTTGCGCAGGAGTTCACCGAGGGCGAGACGGACTACACGGACACCTACACGCTCGAACGTCTTGTGAAGAAATACTCGGACTATGTGCGCTACCCGATCAAGATGAACGTCACGACGGAGGAGCTTCCGCGCGACGCCGAGGGGAAAATCGTCGAGGGCGCGGAGCCGGTCAAAAAGACGGAGCTGCGCACGCTGAACTCGATGCAGCCGCTCTGGACGCGCGCAAAATCGGAGATCAAGGAAGAGGAGTACAACGACTTTTTCAAGAACCAATTTCACGAGTGGGAAGCGCCGATGGAGGTCTTTCACACGAAGGCGGAGGGCACGGTCGAGTACACGGCGCTCCTCGAGATCCCCGCGCGCGCGCCGTTCAACCTCTACCAGTCCGACTACGAGCCGGGCATTCAGCTCTATTCGCGCCATGTGTTCATCATGGACAAATGCAAGGATCTTCTGCCGGACTATCTGCGCTTTATGAAGGGGCTCGTCGACTCGCCCGACCTGTCGCTCAACATCTCGCGCGAACTCCTCCAGCAGAGCCGCGAGCTCAAGACCATCGGGCGCGCCCTTGAGAAAAACATCCTCAAGACGCTCGGGAAAAAACTTGAAAAAGACCGTGAGGGCTACGAAAAGTTCTGGAACGAATACGGCCGCTCGCTCAAGATCGGCATCTACAACAGCATGTATTCCGGGCGTGAGACCGTGGACAAGCTGAAGGATCTCATTCTCTTCACGAGCTCGCAGGAGGGCAAACTCGTCTCGCTGAAGGAATACGTCGCGCGGATGCCGGAGAGCCAAAAGAGCATTTTCTACGCGACGGCGAAGGACAAGGCGACGATCGAGCAGCTCCCGCAGATGGAGCAGCTGCGCGAACGCGGGCTTGAGGTGCTCTTCCTGCTCGATCCCGTGGACGAGTTCGCGATCGAGACCGTGCACGAGTACGAGGGCAAGCCGTTTCACTCCATCAGCCGCGGCGATCTCGACCTCGGCGATGCGGAGAGCGAGGAGACGAAGAAGGAGACCGAGGAGATCGCAAAGACGAACGACGATCTCATCAAGGACGTGAAGGAAGTACTCGGGGATAAGATCGCCGAGGTCAAGATCTCGCAGCGTCTGCGCTCAAGCGCGGTCTGTCTCGTGGCGGATGAGGCAGGTCCCTCGCTCTCGATGGAGCAGACCTTTGCCGAGATGAACAATCCGATGTTCAAGGCGCGTCGCATCCTCGAGATCAACCCGCATCACGATCTCTTTGAAAAGCTCCGGCGCGTCCACGCGGCGGGCAAGGAGAGCGAGGAGTTCAAGGACTACTGCGACCTCCTCTACACGCAGGCGCTGCTCATCGAGGGCATCCTGCCGGAGAATCCCGTCGCCTTTGCGCAGAAACTCGCAAAGCTGATGGCGAAATAAGGAGATATTTGTGGAAATCGAACTCTTTTCGTCACAGTTCTTTGTGGCGCTCTTTTCGATCATCGTTCTCGACCTCGTGCTCGCGGGGGACAATGCGGTCGTCATCGCGATGGCGTCGAACCGTCTGCCGGCGCAGCTGCGGACGCGGGCGATCTACGTCGGCACGGCGGGCGCGGTGCTCGTGCGTCTCATCATGACGTTCTTTGCTGTGGAGATGCTGACCGTGCCGTATTTGCAGGCGCTCGGCGGGCTCGTTCTCCTGCCGATCGCGGTGAAACTCATGCGCCCGTCGAAGGAGGCGCATGTCAAAGCGGCGGATACGTTCGCGGGCGCGGTTAAGACGATCATCGTTGCGGACGCCGCGATGGGGCTGGACAATGTGCTCGCGATTGCGGGCGCGTCGCAGGGGCATTTCCTGCTCGTCGTGATCGGGCTCATCATCAGCATTCCGATCGTGGTCGGCGGCAGTCAGCTCATCGCTCGTCTGATGGATCGGTACCCCGTGCTCATCGTGATCGGGGCGGCGATTCTCGGCTGGACGGCGGGCACGATGATCGCGCACGATCACTCGGTGGGACCGATGATTTTGAATATCCTGCCGAACGCCGGGACGCTGCTTCCCGCCGCGTGCGCAGGTCTCGTGTGCGCCATTGGCGGACGGAATCGGAGTGCATAATATGGTCGGCCTTGTGATTGTAACGCACAGCCCCGCGCTCGCCAAGGGGGTCGTGGAGACCTGCCGCATGATGGCGAAGGATGCCCGCATCGCGACCGCGGGCGGCATGGAAAACGGCGCGTTCGGGACGAGCTATGCGCGCATCATGCATGCGATCGATGCGGTGTACGGCGCGGACGGCGTGGTCATCCTTGTGGATGCGGGCAGTTCGATCCTGACCGTGGAAACGATCCTTGACGAGCGCAAGGACACGCTCTTGCGCATGGCGGATTGTCCCGTCGTGGAGGGCAGTCTGGTCGCCGCTGTTGCCGCCGTCTGCGGTGCGCCCCTCGACGAGGTGGTGCGCCGTGCGGAGGAGACGCGGCGCGCGGTAAAGATTGACGATTGACAGCGTAAATATTGGGTGTTACAATATACGAAGCGATGCTCTTTGAGGCGGGGTGAAAATCCCCACCGGCGGTATAGCCCGCAAGCCCGTGACGGAGGGCACAGATGCCGCTCCGCGGGGCACGATTCGGTGAGATTCCGAAGCCGACGGTGAAGGAGGCAACTCCGCAGTCCGGATGGGAAAAGGCGCGTCTTTTATGGACGATTTGTGTGCCGCCGAGAGAGATTCTCGGCGGTATTTTTATTTGGGTGGATAACGATGGACGAACAACGAGCGCGTGACGAGCATTTTATGTGGGAGGCGCTGCACCTTGCAGAGTTCGCGCGCGGGCGCACGTCTCCAAATCCGTTGGTGGGCGCGGTGATCGTGCGGGACGGCATCGTCGTCGGGAGCGGTTGGCACCGCGCGGCGGGCGAGCCTCATGCGGAGATTCATGCGCTGCGCATGGCGGGGGAACTCGCGCGCGGGGCGACGCTCTATGTAACGCTCGAGCCGTGTTCCCACCACGGGCGTACGGGACCCTGCGCGGAAGCGGTGATCGCGGCGGGCATTGCGCACGTCGTAACGGCGCTCAGTGATCCGAATCCCGTCGTCGCGGGGCATGGCATCGAGCGGCTGCGCGCGGCGGGCATCGAGGTCACGACGGGCGTTCTCTCGGAAGAGGCGCGCCGGCAGAACGAGGTGTTCCTCAAATGGGTGGTGACGAAGCGTCCCTTCGTGACGCTCAAGACCGCCATGACGCTCGACGGCAAGACCGCGAGCCGGACGGGCGCGTCGCAGTGGATCACGGGCGCGGAGGCACGCACGCGCGTGCACGAGTGGCGCGACGCGCACGATGCGATCCTCGTCGGGATCGGCACGGTGCTTGCGGACGATCCGAGTCTCACGGTGCGCCTGCCGCACCGCACGGGGAAAAATCCCGTGCGCGTTGTGCTCGACAGCACGGCGCGGACGCCGCACGATGCGAAGCTCCTCACGGACGGGGCGGCGCGGACGATCATTGCCGTCAGCGAGCGCGCCGCGCCGAAGCGAACGGCTCTGTTGCAGGCGTGCGGCGCGGAGGTCGTGACCTTTGGGCGGGAGCGGGTGGACATTCCCGCGCTCATGGATTTTCTCGGGAGAGAGGAATTGACCTCGGTCTTTGTCGAGGGGGGCGCGTCGGTGCATTGGTCGTTTCTCTCGGCGGGGCTTGTGGACAAGGTGCGCGCTTTCATCGCGCCGATGCTCATGGGCGGGGCGGATGCCCCAACGGCGGTCGGCGGTGCGGGCTTTGAAAGTCCGCAGGCGGCGCTCCGTCTCACGGATACGACGGTGGAGCGGGTCGGCGCGGACATCCTCATGACGGGCTATCCGCAGTACGGGGGGTGAGCGGTTGTTTACGGGCATCATCGAGGAGGTCGGCTCCTTCGAGGGCTTCACAGGCGGCGCAATCTCCGTCGGCGCGCATCTCGTCGTATCGGACGCGCACATCGGCGACAGCATTGCCGTCAACGGCATCTGTCTTACGGTCACGCATTTTGATGCGCACGGCTTTCGTGCGGACGTCATGCCGGAGACCGTGCGGCGCACGTCGCTCGCGGGGCTTGTGCGCGGCGCGCAGCTCAACCTCGAGCGGGCGCTCCTGCCGACGACGCGCATGGGCGGACATTTCGTCAGCGGGCACATCGACGGCTTGGGGCGGATCACGCGCATTCGAGAGGAGGGCAATGCGATCCTTATGACCGTCACGGCGGACGCGGAGCTCCTGCGCGGCATCGTGGAAAAAGGCTCCGTCGCCCTCGACGGCATCAGTCTCACGGTCGCGCGCGTCGGCACGGCGGATTTTACCGTCAGTCTCATCCCGCACACGCGCACGGTGACGAACCTCGGCACGAAGCAGACGGGCAGTCCCATCAATATCGAGACGGATATTTTAGGAAAATACGCGCTGAAGCTGCTCGGCGGGAACGCGCCGGGGCAGGGGGGCGGATTGACGCAGGAGCTTCTTCTGCGCAGCGGATTTTAGGAGAGATACGCATGGATTTTGCAACGATTGAACAGGCAATCGAGGATATTAAAAACGGAAAGATGCTCGTCGTCGTAGACGATGAGGATCGCGAGAACGAGGGCGACATCATCGTTGCCGCCGAGAAGCTGACGCCGGAGCATATGAATTTTATGGCGACGTATGCGAAGGGGCTCATCTGCACGCCGATCATCGGCAGCCGTCTCGACGAGCTGCAGATCGGTCAGATGGTGGAGAACAACACGGACAATCACGAGACGGCGTTCACCGTCTCCGTCGACGCCTACGACACGACGACGGGCATCTCCGCGTTTGAGCGCTGCCGCACGGTGAAGCTGCTCATCGATCCCGCGGCAAAGCCGGGGCAGTTCCGCCGCCCGGGGCATGTGTTCCCACTGCGCACGGTGGAGGGCGGCGTCCTGCGCCGCGCGGGGCATACCGAGGCGACGACCGACCTTGCGCGGCTCGCAGGGCTTTATCCGGCGGGGCTTTGCTGTGAGGTCATGGCGGACGACGGGCATATGATGCGCACGCCGCAGCTCAAGGAGTTTGCGAAAAAACACGGACTGAACATCATCACGATCAAATCGCTCATCGAGTACCGCACGCGCACGGAGAACTTCGTGCATCAGGTGGCGGACGTTGATTTCCCGAGCAAATACGGGCATTTCCGCCTTATTTCCTACGAGAACAGCCTGAACGGACGCTGCGATCTCGCCGTCGTCAAGGGCAATGTGCGCGGCAAGGAGAACGTGCTCGTGCGCGTGCATTCCGAGTGCCTGACGGGCGACGCGCTCGGCTCGATGCGCTGTGACTGCGGCGATCAGCTCGGCACCGCGCTCCGCACGATCGAGGCGGAGGGCGAGGGAGTTCTGCTCTACCTGCGGCAGGAGGGACGCGGCATTGGGCTCGCGAACAAGATGCGCGCGTATGCCTTGCAGGATCAGGGGCGCGACACGGTGGAGGCGAACGTCGAGCTCGGCTTTGCGCCTGACCTGCGCGACTACGGCATCGGCGCACAGATTCTCGCCGATCTCGGGCTTTCGACCATCCGCCTGCTGACGAATAATCCTGCCAAGCGGGCGGGGCTCGAGGGCTACGGGCTGACGATCGTCGAGCGCGTGCCGATCGTCATGCACACGCACGAGTTTGACCGCCGCTATATGACGGTGAAAAAGGAAAAGATGGGGCATCTATTGACAGATGAGGAACTGGGAGGAAAATAAGATGGCAAACATGCTTGAAGGATATATCAGCGGCAAGGGACTCAAAATCGGCATTGTCGCCGCGCGGTTCAACGAGTTCATCACGAGCCGGCTTCTCAGCGGCGCGCTCGACGCGCTCCACCGTCACGAGACGGCGGACGGCGACATCGACGTCGCGTGGGTGCCGGGCGCGTTTGAGATCCCCATCGCGGCGAAGCGTATGGCGGTGAGCGGACGCTACGACGCCGTGATCTGTCTCGGCGCGGTGATCCGCGGCTCGACGACGCATTATGATTATGTGTGCAGCGAGGTCTCAAAGGGGGTCGCGCAGGTCGGGCTTGCGAGCGGCGTGCCGACGATCTTCGGCGTCGTGACGACGGAGAACATCGAGCAGGCAATCGAGCGCGCGGGGACAAAGGCGGGCAACAAAGGTGCGGACTCCGCCGTCGCCGCGATGGAGATGGCGAATCTCTTTCGGAAGATGTGACGGCGCAATTTAATTTTTTGGATAGGATAAACGGTGTGATATTTCATCTCGCCCCGGATTGGTAAGAACAATGGATCAACTGGTAAAGGCAATTGCGGCGGGCGGCGCATTGCGCGCCTATGCGGCGGTAACGACGGACGCGGTCGCGGAAGCGATGCGCCGGCACGACTGTTACCCCGTCGCGGCGGCGGCGCTTGGGCGCACGATGACGGGAGCGCTGCTCCTCGCCGCGAATCTCAAGAATAAGGAATCTGTCACGATAAAGTTCAAGGGCGACGGCGCGCTCGGC
The DNA here is from genome assembly GCF_000287655.1 of Selenomonas sp. FOBRC9. Classification (NCBI taxonomy): domain Bacteria; kingdom Bacillati; phylum Bacillota; class Negativicutes; order Selenomonadales; family Selenomonadaceae; genus Selenomonas; species Selenomonas sp. FOBRC9. The sequence continues at coordinate 201,202 of NZ_ALJR01000003.1, read as the reverse complement.
ACGGTCACGGCGGACGCAACGGCGGAGGGCTCGGTGCGCGGCTATGTGGATCACCCGCATACGCATCTGCCGCTGAACCCGCGCGGCAAGATCGATGTCGGCGGCGGCATCGGGCGCGGCATCCTCACGGTGACGCGCTTTACGGGGCTGAAGGAACCCGTCACGGGCAGCGTCGACATCACGACGGGCGAGGTCGCGGACGACCTCATCAATTACCTCTACACCTCGGAGCAGACGGCGTCCTCCATCGGGCTCGGCGTGCTCGTCAGCCCCGAGCTCGAATGTCTCGGCGCGGGCGGCTTCTTCGTTCAGCCCATGCCGGGCGCATCGGACGATGTGATCGATAAACTCGAGAACAATCTGCGGCTCATCTCCTCCGTCTCCCATATGGTGGAGCAGGGGATGGACGCGCGCGGCATCATCGGCGTCCTGCTCGGCAATTTTGACGACGTGAAGATTCTCGCGTCAACCGATCTCGCGTTCCGGTGCAACTGCTCGAAGAACTACATCACGGATCGCCTTATTACGCTCGGCGCGGACGACCTCGATAGTCTCGTCGCGGACGGGCAGGCGGAGGTGAAATGTCACTTTTGCGGCGCGGCGTATCAATTTGACAAAGAAGAACTCACCGCGATCCGCAGCGTCGCCATCAAGATGCGCGCCATGCACGCGCGCAGCGCGAAGTGAAGCGGCGTACGAGACTCTTGCGCGAGGAGCGCGGCACGATGGGCGGATACGACGTTCACATCCGCTATAAAAATATCAAGAACCTCTACCTCCGCGTTCAACCGCCGGGCGTCGTGGAGGTGAGCGCACCGCAGGGCATGACGGGCGCGGACATCGAGGGATTTATCAGCCGCAGACGTACGTGGATCGACGAACGCCTGCGGCCGATTTCTGCGGCTGCTGAGGCGCAGGAGCGTCGCCGCTACGAGATGGGAGAGACGATCCTCCTGTGGGGCGTGCAGTGTCCGCTCGAAGTGCGCCCCGTTACGCGCGGCAAAGCGTACGCGGAATATGCGGACGGGCGGATTCTCCTCTATGCATCGCCCGATGCGGACGTGGAGGAACGCGCCGCAGCGATTCGCGCCCTTTATCGTGCGGAACTCGCCGCGGCGATCGAGCACGCCGTGCCGGAATGTGAGCACATTGTAGGCAAACACGCCGCCGCGTGGCGCATCCGCGCGATGAAAACGCGGTGGGGGAGCTGCAGCACGCGCACCGCGTCCATCACGCTGAACCTCGCCCTCGCGCGCTATGAGCGCCGCGCCCTCGTCTACGTCATCCTACATGAGCTCACGCATCTGTGGGTGCGCGGACACGGCGCCGTCTTCCACGCGCGCATGGATCGGTACCTTCCGGATTGGAGGGACGTGCGCCGCGCACTCAACGCACAGGCGCGAGAGGACGAGGAGGGGCGGTGAACGTCGGTGCGTGGACGAATATAGGTCGTCTAAAATGCGGGGAAATCGCATTTTAGACGAAAAAATTTTCCATGCCGGTAATTTCGTGGAATAAAAAGTTGCAGAATCGCGCAAATTATATTACAATAAAACAAAATAAGAAGACACTCATGCACAAGGGGGCGGAGGAACGGAATGACGATAGAAATGCTGCGCAGCCGTTTCGCCGCCCTTTCGCGCCGTGATATGCACATGGGCGCAGCCTTGCTCGTTGCCGCGGCGGCGCTTCTCTATCTCGTGCAGACGCCCGCCTCGTCCGCAGTGATTGAGCCGCCTATGCAGATGCGCGCGCAGGAAGAGGACGAGACGCGGGAGATCGTCGGACTGGACGTGGCGGCACGTCGTCCCGAGCTGCGCAATCCCTTTACCTACGCACACGAGACACGCGGCGAAGCGGCGCATACGCCGGGAGTGTCACCGCCTCCGGATGAGAAGCGGGCGGGCGCGGCGGAGAATTCCGCGCCGCTGATGCTCGCAGACCGCATGTCCACGACTGCGCCCGCTTTGCCGGACGGCACGGCACAGCCCGCCAAAGAGCTGCGCCCGATCCTGCGCGGCACGGTGACGGGGGCGGACGGCAGATGCATTGCCATCCTTGCGATGGGGGAGGAGAGCGCCGCCGTTGCAGCGGGTGATACATGGCGGGACTATGCGGTTATGGATGTCGATGATGCCGGCGTGACACTGCGGCGCGGAGCTGAGACACTGACGCTGCGGCGGGAATAGGAGCGAACATATGAAGCGTTTCGTCATCATGGGGCTCGCTTGTCTTGCCCTCCTCGTTCCTGCACGGCTCTATGCCGCGCCCGTGACCATCGACGTGACGGGCGGCGATGTCCGCACCGTTCTGCTCGCTGTCGCGCGCATGGGCAACGTGCCGCTCATCGTGGACGACGGCGTGACGGGCGCGGTGACGGCGCATCTGACGGGCGAGCCGGAGGAGCTGCTGCATCTCATTGCGGCGGCGCGCGGCATTCACATTGAGCGGCGCGGCGACGTATTCCTCGCGCTCGGTACGGAGGCACGCACGGAGAATCGCCGCGTACACATCTATCCCGTACGTTTTGCCGACCCCGAGGAGCTGGCATATGCCGCAAATTTATCCCTTAGTGGTGAAGGAAAACGCGGAAACATGTCGAAAACTAACGATGAGAGTGGAAATGAGGTCTCAGCGTCCGATACCGGGCGGCGTGTGCTCGTCGATACCGCGACGAACACCCTCCTCTTTTACGGTACGGAAGCTGAGGCGTTTGCTGTGCGCGAAATTATTTCCGCGCTCGACGTGAAACCGCGGCAGGTATCGCTCGAGGCACGCGTCGTCTCCGTCTCGAAGGCGGCGGCAAAGCAGCTCGGGGTCGACTGGACGTGGTCGGCGCTCCCACAGTATCCAAGCGTCGATGCCGGCGGACGCGTCACCGGGCGCAGCACCGGCGGCGGCAGAACGGGGACGAGCGCACCGGGCATCATACGGTTCGGCAGAGGTCCTGCGGGCGTCCCGTATGAATTTTATTATTCGGCGGCGATCAGTGCGCTCATCACGGACGGCAAGGCAAAGATGCTCGCCCGTCCGAACGTGACCACGGTGCAGGGGCGCGAAGCCCTCATCAACATCGGCGCCGAGGTGCCCGTCCCGCGCACAACGATGTCCGATCATGTGACGACCAGCGCGATCGACTACCGCGAAGCGGGGATCATCCTGCGCTACACGCCGCGCGTAACGGCGGACGGCACGATCACAGCGCGCGTCCACACGGAAGTCAGCACCCCCGTCTATGTCGAGGAGCTCAAAGCGTATCGCTTTCAAAAGCGGAGTGCGGATACGACAGTGCGCCTGCGCGATGGCGAGACGATGGTGATCGGCGGGCTCATCGACAGCGACGAGTCGCGTTCGCTCTCAAAGATTCCGTTTCTCGGCGATCTGCCCGTCCTCGGTGCATTTTTCCGCAGCGTGCGCACGAACAAAACGGAGTCCGAGCTGATGATATTCCTCACCGCCCGAGTTTTAGATGAGAATTGATATTTGCAGGAAGCAAAGAAAAGAGGAGATGTAAGTGGCGATTAGAATACTTCTTGCGGACGATCATGCGCTGCTCCGCCAGGGGATCAAGCGCGTGCTGAATTTTGAGGACGACCTCGAGGTCGTCGGCGAGGCGGAGGACGGACAGGAAGCCCTCGCGCGGACACTTATGCTGAAGCCCGACATCCTCCTGCTCGACATCAACATGCCGGGGCTGACGGGACTCGAGGTCACGAAGCAGCTCAAACAGGCGCGCTCGCGGACGAAGATCATAGCCCTCACCATCCATGACAGCGACAACTACGTCCTCGAACTTCTCAAGAACGGCGCGCTCGGCTACCTCCTCAAGGATGTCGAGCCAAATGTGCTCATCAAGGCGATCCATATGGTCAACGAGGGCAATCCCTTCGTCTATCCCAAACTTGCCGAACGGCTCTTCGGCAGTACGGCGGTCTACGGTGATGTGAGCCGCATGGCGAAGGAGATCTGGGATGAGAGCCGCGGCGAGCGGCTGACCCCGCGCGAGATGGATGTGCTTGGCTGTATCGCAAAGGGACTGTCGAACCAGGACATCGGCAAGGCACTAGGACTCAGCGAAAAGACGGTGAAAAACCACCTCACGAGTATCTTCCATAAGCTCAAGGTCAATGACCGCACACAGGCGCTGGTATACGTTCTTAAAAATAAAATAGTCACTTTGGAATAAAAAGAAGCGGTTCACATGAAATTGATGTGAACCGCTCATTTTATATTGTTTTCTGAAAAAAGAATAAAGAAAAAGAGCCGCCGGCAATCCACTGCTCGGGCGTGCTCTTCTTCTTGGAAAGGGATGCTCGCAGGTCGGGAAAACCTGCGGCTTGAGAAATGGGATGTAAGGACTTTGCCTTACAAGAGGAACGCAGGGAGACGTTCCTTTAGAGGGATGATCAACAGGGTGAAGATGTCGGGGAGGACGTTTCGTATCCCTGTTGACATTTGTATCATACCATATTGAGTTTGAAAAATTTTGTGACTAAAGTCACGCAAAAACAAAATAATTCGATTAAAAATCGATTCATATAATAATGGCTTACGTTAAAATAGTGGGGCAGCAGAAAGCCGGAGAATTGAAACAATTCTATGTAAGAACCGGCACATCCTCTCTAAAATATAACACCCGATTGCGTTGCTTTTTGTGTGAAAGAATCGTATAATGTGAGATAAGGGTTATCAAGTGGAGACGCACCCGGAAAGAGCGTTTCCCGGAGGGAGGCATCCCTTCTTTGGTGATGGAGGAGGAATATTCATGAATGATTACTTAAGAATCGCTCAGGTCATCGGACGTGAGATCATTGATTCGCGCGGCAATCCGACGGTCGAGGCGGAAGTCGTTCTCGTCGACGGTACGATCGGACGCGGCGCGTCTCCCTCCGGTGCGTCCACGGGCGAGTTCGAAGCGCTCGAACTGCGCGACGGCGACAAGTCGAAATACGGCGGCAAGGGCGTTTCCAAAGCCGTCGAGAACGTCAACGAAAAGATCGGCCCCGCCCTTGAGGGACTTGAGGCGGCGGACATCTACGCCGTGGATCAGGCGATGTTCGACGTGGACGGCACGAAAGATAAATCGAATCTTGGCGCGAATGCAATCCTCGCGGTCTCCATTGCGGCATCCGATGCGGCGGCGAAGTCCGAGGGCATTCCTCTCTATCGCTTTTTCGGCGGACTTCAGGCGAATGTCCTGCCCGTGCCGATGATGAACATCCTCAACGGCGGCGCACATGCGACGAACTCCGTGGACACGCAGGAATTCATGATCATGCCCGCAGGCGCGCCCACGTTCCGCGAGGCGCTCCGCTGGTCGACCGAGGTGTTCCACGCGCTCCAGTCCCTCCTCAAGAAGGAAGGCAAGACCACGGCGGTCGGCGACGAGGGCGGCTTTGCGCCCGATCTTGACTCCGACGAGGATACGATCGAGCACATCCTCAAGGCGATCGAGGCGGCAGGATATAAACCGGGCGAGGACTTCGTGCTCGCGATGGATGCGGCATCCTCCGAGTGGAAGGACAAGGAAAAGGGCAAGGGCTTCTATCATCAGCCGAAATCCGGCAAGAAGTTCACGTCCGACGAGCTCATCAAGCATTGGGAATCGCTCGTCAACCAGTTCCCGATCTACTCCATCGAGGACGGGCTCGACGAAGAGGACTGGGACGGCTGGAAGGCGATGACGAAGGCGCTCGGCCACAAAGTTCAGCTCGTCGGCGACGATCTCTTCGTCACGAACACGGAGCGTCTGAAGAAGGGCATCGAGATCGGCGCGGCAAACTCTATCCTCATCAAGCTCAATCAGATCGGCTCCGTCTCCGAAACGCTCGAAGCGATCAAGATGGCGCACAAAGCGGGCTATACCGCCGTCACCTCCCATCGCTCGGGCGAAACCGAGGACACGACGATCGCGGATCTCGCCGTTGCACTCAACACGGCACAGATCAAGACGGGCGCACCGTCGCGTTCCGAGCGCGTCGCGAAGTACAACCAGCTCCTGCGGATCGAGGAAGAACTCGGCGCAAGCGCGGTCTATCCCGGCAAACGCGCATTCAGCTTCATGAAATAAAAGGCTTTTAGGGCAACAGAAAAAAACCACCGCTGCGGCGGTGGTTTTTCTTGTAGAGCGCGCATATTCAGAGGACTGTTACAATCTCCGCTAGTCCCTTACGCACCTCATGCCGCGGCGAGGGTACTCCCTTTTCGGTCGGATAGCCGACGGGGAAGACAGCGATGAGGTCGTAGTCCGCCATTTCGGGGAAGAACTCCTTGAGTTTCGGCGCATCGAAATGACCGACCCATGTCGAGCCGAGCCCCTCGTTGTGAATGGCGAGCATGATCTGCGTAGCGACGATCGCGGCGTCCACGTCGGCGAAATTGCGCTCGTCGTACTGCCGCACCCATGCCTCGTCCGGCTTGCCGCCGACCACGAGGAAGAGCCCCGCCCCAAAGGTGAATTTCGTCGTCTCCGCGAGTTTTGCACGCGCCTCCGGGCTTTGCAGCGCCCATACCTTGAACGGCTGCTTATTGACTGCCGTCGGCGCAAGCCGTGCCGCCTCGAAGATGCGCCCCATTACGTTGTGCGGGATCTCCTTGTCCGAAAGCGCGCGGCAGGAGAACCGCTCTTTGATGAGTTCGCTGTATTCCATATGATGACCTCCTCGATTACCGGATACATTCATTATACCACAGGACGAAAATCTTTTTCAGCAGAAAATAAGAAAAGGATGCTATTCTGCACATATCATCACATGGGGAATGAGGTGCAATATGCGGAAGAAACTCTCTGCGGTGCTCGCAGCCGCCGTCCTTGCGGCAGGGATACTCCTCCCGATGCCGCGCGCGCAGGCAATCGACGCATGGGCAATCGCGGCGCAGGCGCTCGGCGTGTTCGGTGCGTATAAATCGTCGCTCGCCGCCGTGCTTGCGATGGGCAACGACGTTCAGGCGCAAGTGGCGAGCAAACGGCAGGATCTCGAGGAGCAGGGGCGTGCCAAGAACGAGAATGACATCCGTCTCGTGGACAGCATCATGGAGCGGCTGGTCAAGGACGGCGACTATGTGCTGCGCGCGAACTCCCTGCCCTTTACATGGGCGCTGACAGACAGTCCGGTCTTTAATGCGGCGTGCTATCCGACCGACTACGTGACCATCAACCGTGGACTCGTTCATGGGCTGAACGGGAACGTGGACGAGCTCGCCGCCGTTCTCGGGCATGAGATGACGCACGGGCTCCGACAGCACAGCGCGCATAACTATGCAAAGGCGGCGGCACAGTACTACGGCATGGCGTTCCTCAACATGAACACGGGACTCATGGACTGGGGAAAGATGAATGCACTTGTCAACTATTCGATTGCCAAGAATGTTACGCTCCCTACGGAGTACGAGGCGGACGAGGGGGGCTTCCGCATCATGACGAGCGCGGGGTTCAATCCCGGCGGCGGCGCGGCGGCAATGGCACGTATGGGCTATTATCTCACCTACGAGACGCAGGAGCTGCAGGAGTACCAAGATCCGACGCAGAAAAATCTGCCGCAGGATGATTTCTCTGATCATCCCGCGACGGAAAAGCGCGAAAACCGTCTCGCGCAGTATATGACCGACTACAGTGCGGGGCACGTTACGGTCAAAGACCGCAAAACGGTCTGCATCGACGGGACGCCGCTCTTTACCGTAACGTGGACGGACGAGAACTACGACAACAGCCCCGAGAACGCATACCTTGCCGCAGGAGCGCTCGCGCGTGCCTTTCATGACTTCGATGCGGCGGAGGATTGGGGGCTCGCCCTCACGCGGGACGGCGGCGCGACGCTGCGCGGCGACGCGCGTGTGAACGAGCTGCTTTACTATTTTTTGAAGACGTCGCATACGGGCGGACAGCTGCGTGACCTCGTGCAGGCAGCGTATGCGGGCGAGGCGGCGAGCGGTGCACGGGAGAAGCTGCGTGCCGAGGAACAGTCGCGTGCAGATGCCCGGGCGAAGGAACGAGCAGCGGTGGAGGCGGCGGATGCCAAGGCGATCGAAAAGATGCGCGAGAACAGCGACGCGTACAGCGACTACGGCGACACGGCGCGCGCCCTCGCCCTCATGGAGCGCGTCTTTGCCTCCCCCAATGACAAGGATCGCGCGCTCAGCTATGTGATTCGTGCGCGTGCCTATGCCGCGCGCGGCGATGCTGCCGCTGCGCTCCAAGATGCCGATCGGGGCGTCGCCGAGGGCGGGAAGAACGTCCTCACATGGGTGAACCGCGCGGATGTGCGCCGCACGCTCGGCGACCGCGAGGGCGCGCTCGCCGACTGCATGAAGGCAATGGAAGTGGACGCGAAGAGCCCGTATGCCTACCTCATAGCGGGGGAACTTTATGACGAGATGGAGGATACCGCGCAGGCACAGACGTATTTCAAGAAACTCTACGAGGTCGAGCCGCGTGCCGTTGCGCGTATTCCGGACACATACTTGAAGGACATTGACAAGAAAGCATACGATAAACGCATAAAGGAGCAGAAACAAGCGCGCGAAGAACGGGAAAAGGCGCTGCGGGAGAAAAATAAAAAGGAAAGCAAAATAAAATCCTGAGCATTCGAAAAGGGCTGCTGCACGCGCATATGAAACGCCGTGCAGCAGCTTTTTTATCGGATGATGTCTGCACAGAGCTGCAGAGCTGTCGCACCTCATTATCGGTACACCTCGTATGGGAGCTCTGTGCTGCGCGGTTATATATTCCGGCATATAAAATACATATACAATAAAAGGTTTTTTGCAAAATATATCGAAATAATAAAATTATTGTGCATTCATTGTAACCATACGACTTCTTTGTTGTCTTACACAATAAGATGAAGTCCGCAGTCAGGAGGAATCGTTATGACAAAAGAACTGCCGAAATCCCCGCCGCCAAAACAAGAGGTCGGCGGCATCCTTGGATGGATCGAGCGCATGGGCAACCGCATCCCCGACATCACAATGCTGTTCATCTGCGCCTTCGTCATCACCTGTATTTTATCCGCAATCCTATCGCAGATGCATTTCGACTACATCCATCCCTCGACGCACGAACCGATTGCGGTCAATAATATGCTGGACCCCGCCGCGCTCGTCACGTTGCTCACGAAGATGGTGACGAACTACACGGGATTCCCGCCGCTCGGCATGGTCATCGTGGCGACGCTCGGCATCGGCATCGCGGACGGCTCCGGCTACATCAATACGGGGCTCAAGAAAATCCTCGCCGTCACGCCGAAACGCCTCATCACGCCCATCGTCATCCTCGTCGGCATGGCGAGCCACCTCGCGCCGGACTCGGGCTATATGATTATCATCCCCATCGCCGCGTACATGTTCTATGCTTCGGGCAAGCATCCGCTCGCGGGCATCGGCGCCTCCTTCGCGGGCATCGCGGGCGCCTTCGCCGCCAACTACACGCCGTCGGCGATTGACCCCGTCATTCAAGGGTTCACGCAGATGGCGGCGCAGATCATCGACCCGACCTATGAGGTCAACGTCCTGTGCAACTACTTCTACGCGCTCGGCTCGACGTTCATCGTCATCGCGGGCTGCTGGTGGGTCACGGAAAAAGTCGTCGAACCGTGGTGCCGCAAGGCCTGCCCCGTGGACGCGGACATCGACGTCCCCGCGCAGAACCTCTCCGTCACGCCGCGCGAGAACCGCGCGTTCTATATCGCGAGCGCGTTCCTCGTGCTGCTCCTCGTCGGGCTCGTCCTCGCCCTCCTGCCCGAGGATTCCATCCTGCGCGACCCGGCGGGCAATATCGCGAGCTTTAAGGCGCCCGTCATGCAGTCCATCGTCGCCATCATCTTCCTGCTCGCGGCGGCGGTCGGCGTCGTCTACGGCATCATCAGCGGCAATTTCCGCAGTTCCAAGGATTTCACGCATTCGATGGAGGAGATTACGAAGACGCTCATTCAGCTCATCGTGTTCTACTTCTTCGCCGCACAGTTCATGTATGTGTTCGGCGCGTCCGGCATCGGCGCGCTGATTGCCATCGCGGGCGCGGAGTTCCTGAAGTCGCTCGCACTGCCGCCGCAGGTCACAATCTTCGGCATCATCCTCTTCGTCGGTATGCTGAACCTCATCATCACCTCGGCGTCGGCGAAGTGGGCCATTCTCGCGCCTATCTTCGTGCCGATGCTCATGGCCGTCGGCATCGCGCCGGAACTGACGCAGGCGGCGTTCCGCGTCAGCGACTCCGCCGTCAACGTCTGCACGCCGATGTTCGCGTTCTACCCGCTCATCATCGTCTACTGTCAGAAATACTATAAGGCGACGGGCGTCGGCACGCTCAGCTCGCTCATGCTGCCGTACACGGCGACCCTCCTCGTCACGCTGACGATTATGCTCTACCTCTTCTGGTGGCTGAACATCCCGCTCGGGTTCCAAGCCGACTATGTCTATCCGCGCGTCATGTTTTAACGCAGATTGAAAGGAGATTCCGATGACCGACCATGAAACAGAAGAAGAACTCGTCAAACGCTTTCTCCGCTACGTCAAGGTGCCGTCGCAGAGCGAGGCCAACGGCGGCGTAAAGGTGCCGAGCACCGAGAGCCAATGGGATATGGCACATCTCCTCCAAGAGGAACTGAATGCGCTCGGCATGGCGGATGTCTCGCTGAGCGATAAATGCGTCCTCACGGGATATCTCCCCGCGAATCTGCCCACAGGCGCGCCGCACGTTCCCGCCGTCGGGTTCTGCGCGCATATGGATACGGTCGACGTCTCGCTCAGCCCCGTCGTAAAGCCGCGCCGCGTGCGCTACGAGGGCGGCGATATTGTACTGAACGAGAAAGAAAACATCGTCATGCGCGCGGCGGAGCATCCGGAGCTCGCGCCGTACGTTGGGCAGGAGCTCATCGTCACCGACGGCACGAGCGTCCTCGGCGCCGACAACAAGGCGGCCGTCGCGAACGTCATGACCGCGCTCGCAACGCTTGCGTGCGATGCGTCCATCCCGCACGGCGACATCTACGTCTCCTTCGTCCCCGACGAGGAATGCGGCCTCTGGGGCTCGAAGAATATGGACTTCACGAAGTTCCCCGTCGCCTACGCCTATACGATCGACTGCTGCGCCCTCGGCGAGGTCGTCTATGAGACGTTCAACGCCGGCAGTGCGGCCGTGACCATCCAGGGCGTGAGCGCGCATCCGATGAGCGCAAAGGGCGTGCTCGTCAACCCGACCCTGCTCGCCGTTGATTTCGTCAATCTCTTCGACCGCAGTGAGACGCCCGAATGCACCGAGGGGACGGAGGGCTATATCTGGTGTCAGACCATCCGCTCCAATCCGAGCACGGCGGTCGTCGAGCTCAACATCCGCGACCACGACAAGGCACGCTACGAGGGGCGCAAGCGACTCATCCTCGAAAATATCGAAAAGCTGCAAAAGCGCGAACCGCGCGCGCGCGTGACCTACACGATGGAGGACACCTACGGGAATATCGCGGACGCGGTGACGGACGCGAACCGCAGCGCCATCGACAACCTGTACGAGGCGATGAACCGGCTCGACATCACACCCAAGACCATCGCGATGCGCGGCGGCACGGACGGGTCTTTCATCTCGACGAAGGGCATTCTGACGCCGAATTATTTCACGGGCGCGCTGAACTTTCACTCGAACTGCGAGTTCCTGCCGATCCCCTCGCTGCGCAAATCGTATGAGGTGACGATGGAGCTGATTGCACTGGCGTGCGAAAAGGCAAAATAGTCGGCGAAGCGAAAGAACTCCTGATATTGTAAAAAGGCTGCTGCATGAATGCATTTTAGCACGCGTGCAGCAGCCTTTTTTTCAATCAGCCGCGCCGCCACCATGCATAGCACAGAGCCGCACACGCGACGACGGCGACGTCGACGACGCCGTAGGTGAAGGGAAAACCGCAGTTGACGGCGACAATGCCGAGCCCTGCCGCGACGAGTCCGACGCTGATGTCGAGTGACCAAAAATAGGTCGCCGTTGCAACGCCTGCGCGTGCGGGCGGCGCGCTGCGCACCGCGAGCGTCTGGAATGCGGGCGTCGCCGCGCCGAACCCCATGCCGAGGAGCACTGCCGCCCCGAGCAGAGACAGTATGTCCGATGCATGTCCGAGACAGAAGAGACCGATCGCAAAGAGCAGCAGCCCCGGATAGACCACATAGTCCGCACCCTTGCGGTCAAAGATGCGCCCCACGAAGGGGCGCGTCACGACGATCGCGCCCGCATAGCACGCGTAAAAGAGACTTGTCTCCTCCGCGAGCCCGAGCGAGCGCGCATAGAGCGGGATGAAGGTGAGCACGCTTCCGTAGGCGAAGAACGTAATGCCCGCGACGGCGGCGGGTGCAAGGGCTTTTCGTTCGATGAATGTTTCGACAGAGAGCTTCCGCATTTGCCCCTGCGGCAGGATGATTTCATCCGGCAGACGGAATGAACTCGCCGCGATCGCACAGGCGGCGAGCGCGGCGAGCAGGGCAAAGAGCGTCGCATCGGAAAAATACGCGAGCAGCAGCAGACCTACGAGCGGCCCCACGACCATGGCGAGATTCGTCGAGAGGGCGAAATAACCGATGCCCTCGCCCTTGCGCACCGCCGGGAGCATCATTGCCGCGAGCGTCGCCGCCGTTGTCGTCGACACAGCGAAGATCACGCCGTGCAGCAGCCGCAGCCCGTAGATTGCCGACAGCGATGCGGCAAAGACAAACGCCGCCATTACGAAGAAGAACGCGAGGAGTACGGTGTGCATGAGTTTTCGCTTGTTCACCGCGTCGATGATGAGTCCCGCGAACGGCCGCGTGCTGATCGTGCCGATTTGGAAGAATGTCATCGCAAGCCCCGCCTCCACTTCGCCGCCGCCATACTCGGTCATGATGACGATGGGCAGTGCCGCGATCATCGCGTACTGCGCGATGTAGAGGAGGAAATTGCTCAGACTGATCCCGAGAAATTCCTTCGTCCATAATGGTTCACGCGGTTGTGTATTCATATGTATGTCTCCCCCCGTTCCGATTCCCGATCTCCAATATACTACGACTGCAGGTGTCTGTAAAGCCGCACATAAAAATGTCCGGATAATTCTTCGTATGAGATGATATTCTCATGAAAATAAAAGAAAAATTTTATTAAATACAAGCAACAAAACGCCGTTGATCTTATCATTGAGGGATACAGTGAAGATAAACGGTATTTTTTCGATAATGATTTATGGGAAATAAGTCCGGGGGAACTTATCCAAACAGGGAGGAATACGCCGATGTGTTACATGGGGAGCGGCGGAATGAAGATACGGAAATACTTGTGTGCGGCGCTCGCTGCAGGATGCGGTCTGTCCGCCTTGTGGGGAACAGCCGCCGCCGCGGCGGCGGAACCGCTCGCAGAGACGGCAAGCCCGCAGAAGTCCGGCATTTGGGTGAGCCGCTATACATTTATCGGCGAGAATCCTGTACCGGAGGAAGAGCTGCAAAAAATCCTCGTCATGCATCGGCATCGCTGCATGACGCCGGAAGAGCTCGACGGCACGGCGCAGGAAGTGACGAAATACCTGCGCTCGAAGGGGAGCTTCGTCGCGTTCGCCTATGTGCCGCCGCAGCGCTTTGAACGCGGCGTCGTGGAGATGCGCATCGTTCCGGGGCACTACGATACCATTATCATTAATAATACTTCTTACTTAACAGATCACGCAATTCGCCGCGAGATGGGCGTCACGACCGGCGATGCGGTGAAAAAAGAACCGCTGAACCGCGGCGTGTGGCTGACGAGCGACCTCTCGCGCGTTGAGGCGCGCACACAGCTGAAGGCGGGGAGCAAGCAGGGGACGACCGATCTTGTCGTAAATGTGAAGCCCAAGGGCAACCGTATGTGGGGGTACGTCGGTATCGACAACGGCGGGTACCGCTACACGGGGCGTTACCAGTACAGCGCATTCTTCAACTATGCGAGCCCGTTCCGGCAGGGCGACCTCTTCTCCATCGGCGGCGTCCGGAGCAACGGCGACATGTGGTCGGGCTCGGTTTCCTATGTAACGCCCGTTGCAAAGCAGGGGGAGAAGCTCGGCATCAGCTACGCGCGCTCGCATTACACGCTCGGCGGCGCGTTCACCGCGCTCGGATATATCGGCTCTGCCGAGACCCTCAGCGTTTGGTGGCAGCACAATTTCCGCCGCAGCCGCAATTTCAACCTCTACGGAACCGTGCGGCACGATTGGAAGGATCTGGACGAGAGTGCGTCGAGCATGTTCTACAAGAACCCGAAAAAGGCAAGCAACTGGGTCTTCGGCATCAACGGCGACAGCATCGACAGTTTTTGGACGGGCGGGCGCAGTACCTTCGCTCTGAACTACACGCACGGCGATATTCGATTTGACGATGAGATGCAGCGCCTCGCCGACCGCATGACTGCGCGGACGGGCGGGCATTTCGGCAAGTACAATCTCTCGCTTACGCGCCTGCAGAACGTGCGCGATCGGCTTGCGCTCTACCTCAGCTACAGCCGCCAATGGGCGGAGAAGAACCTCGACGCATCGGAGAAAATGTCACTTGGCGGTCCCTACGGCGTGCGTGCCTATCCGCTCGGCGAAGCGTCGGGCGACGACGGTTGGATGTGGACGTCCGAGCTGCGTTGGAACCTGCCTACGGGCGAGGGGGATAAAAATATCTGGCAGCTCATTGCCTTCGTCGACGGTGGTCATGTGATGAGCGTCCACAGCGGCGCGCCCGCGGGACAGCCGAACGGACGGAGTTTATATGGGGCGGGCATCGGCGTGAACTGGAGCAATGAGGCGAACTGGGTGGCGCACCTGCACTACGCGCGGCGCATCGGCGGCGCGCGTGCACTCTCTGAGCGCGACATCGGCGGACGGTTCTGGTTCCAACTCTATAAATTTTATTGATTCGTAATATCATATCGTGGGGAAATATGCGGCGTCCGGGGGGATATCCGCAGCTTGGCATCAATGGGGGAAATGTTATGCGTATCCAAAGAACACGCCGTCGGGCTGAAAAACGAAATACTTTTTTGGTGACACTACAGGATCGGATTCGCCGGCACCTCGGCGGCGGCATCGGTGCGGTCACGGCGGGAGCATTTATGCTCGTGGGAAGCGGACACGCCCTTGCACTGCCCCAGGGCGGTGAGGTCGCTGCGGGCGCCGCAGAGATTGCGCAGCACGCCGCGGAGATGGCGATCACGCAGGCGACGCAGAATGCCGTCATCAACTGGAACTCGTTTAACATCGGCGCGGGTGAGCGCGTCAATATCCTTCAGCCGAACGCACAGGCGGCGCTGCTCAACCGCGTCCTCGGCGGCAGCCCGTCCGAGATCTTCGGCACATTGCAGGCGAACGGGCGCGTGTTCCTCGTCAACCCCGCGGGCGTCCTCTTTGCCCCGGGCGCGCATGTCGACGTCGGATCGCTCGCCGCGACCACGATGAACATCACGAACGCCGACTTTATGGCGGGACGCTACGCCTTCCTCGGCACATCGGACGGCAAGGTCATCAACCGCGGCTCCCTCATCGCGCAGAATGAAGGAACGATCGCCCTCCTCGGACAAGACGTCCGCAACGAGGGCGTCATTGTCGCACGCAAGGGGACGGTCGCGCTCGCTGCGGGGGAAGCGGTGACGCTCGACTTCAACGGCGACGGCAAGGTCGGCGTGATACCGGGGAAAGCCGCGCTCGCACAGGTCGTCGAGAACAAGGGGCTCGTCGAGGCGGACGGCGGACTCGTCTTTATGTCCGCGGCGGCAGGCGATGCGCTCACAAGCTCCGTCATCAATCAGGACGGCATCGTGCGTGCGGGCAGTGTGGACGGCAGGACGGGCACGATCCGCATGACTGCGGGAGAGGTGCGTCTTGGCGCGGGAAGCCGTACGGACGCGGGCGGCGCATCGGGCGGACAGATTGAGATTGGCGGGGGCTGGCAGGGCTCGGGCGACCTCGCACACGCACGGAATGTGAACATCGTGCAGGGCGCAGAGGTGCATGCCGACGCGCAGGCGGACGGCGGCACGGGCGGCACCGTCGCCGTATGGTCAGACGGGCGCACGGACTTCCGCGGCGCGATCTCTGCGCGTGGGAAAGGCACAGGCGCGGGCGGAAAAATCGAGACCTCGGGGAAGAGCGTCTACATCACGGGCGCGGTCAACGTTGCGTCCGAGCAGGGGAAGAACGGCACCTGGCTGATCGATCCTGGCAACGTTACGATCAAGCATCTTACCGGGAGCGAAACGCCGTCCGATACGCTCATCGACGTGAATTCGGTCAGCACGAGCCTCGACAACGGCGGCGCGATTACTTTCAAAACGGCAGAAGGGGACAACGAGTATAGCCTGACCGTACAGGATGCGATCACAAAGACGAGTGCGGCGGAATCTACGCTAAATCTCAAGGCAACGGGGAATATCGATATTCAGGCAAGCATCACCTCGACGGGGGGCAAGTTGAACGTCGATCTCCTCTCTGATGCAAACGGGAAAAATGCGGGCAGCGTCAATATCGCAGACGGCGCGAACATCACAACGCGGGGGGGCAGTCTTACCATCCACGGTGGCCTGAATCAGGACGGCGCCGCGCTTGCAAACGCGGCGGATGCGGGAAAAGCGGGTATTACGATCGGCAACGGTACGATTGATACGCGCGGTACATCGGGAGACGGCAATGTCTCGCTTTCCGGCAGCGCTGTCGGCTTGAATGCACACGGTATCGCACTGAATGGGACGACCGTCGAAGCGGGAACGGGCACAACGACGCTCATCGGAAAATCTGCGAGCGGCAAAGGCATTTCTCTCCCTTCAAGCACGCATATCAATACGCGCAGCGCTGTGCTCCGCGCGGATTCCATGGATATCTCGGGGCGCGTCACGGGCGACGATCACGGGACGGCACAGATTCAGCGGCTCACGGCCGGAAAACTCTACTTTGGCACGAGCGGCACGGACGGCCTTGCGCTTGCGGGGAATATATTCGATACTGCGGGAAACGTGACGCATTTCGAGAAGAACATCGTCGGCGCCGCCGGGCAGGATACGAACGTCATCGCGGGCGGCGTGACCGCAGGGACAGACCTTGAACTCTACACGGGCAACAGCAAACTGGAGTTGATCGGCAATCTGAACGTCGGAACGAAAGAACTCACCCTTCATACGACAGGCGGCGCGGAGGGCGGCGGCGCGATCACTGCGGCGGCGCTTCATTTTGATGCCAAAGACGCGGCGGCGGAGTTGACGGGCGTGCAGGCGCTCGATAAAATCGACGGTAAGGGCAAAAAACTTGCGCTGAAAAACGGCCGGACTCTTACCGTCGCGGGAGATGCGGAGCTCACGGTCGGCATCGGCGGCGCGACGATTGAAACGACGGCAGGCGATCTGACCGTCGGCGCGCACGGCGTCAAGAATACGGGCGCGGGCGCGCTGAACTTTAAGACGGGGGCGTTGAACAAGATCACGCTTGCGCCGGGGGCGGTCGTCGCATCGGCGGGGAAGGCGGACACGACGCTCTCCACCGGGAAAATAGAATTTGGATCAAACGCGTCGAAGATTTCGACCAAGGGCGGCGCGGTCACGCTCAAGACGGATGCGCTGGATGTCGCCTCGGCAGCGGCGGGCGCGGTTGCAAGCGAGAACGGCATGGTGACGGTCGCGCCGCTGACGGCGGGAAAAACGATGTCGCTGGGCAGCAGCACCGCTGCGGATGTCGCTTTGCCGAATACCGACTTTATCGCGTCCGGTACGGGCGCGGTGAAGATCGGCGACGCGCAGACGGGCGACGTCCATGTCGGCGCGGCGACGCTCACCGCGCCGCTCTCCGTGGAGTCCGGCACGAAGGTCGACTTCACGGGCGGAATGCTGAAGAATACGGGCGTGCATGCAACGTCGTTTAAGGCGCCGACGATTGATTTTTCAGCGACACAGACGCTCGACACGGGCGCGGGAACGCTGAACCTTACGGCGGATACGATTTCGAACTGGAATAACGTCACCTTTGCCCCCACCGCCGGCGCGGGGACGCTTGCGGTGCAAAAATATGCGCCCGGCAACTTTGCCGTCGGCGGCACAAGCGCATTTGTCTCCGACGCGGGCTTTGCAAAAATCGCAGTGGGCGCGTTCCGCAACGCGGCGATCGGCAGCGCGGATAACGCGGGCACGGCGACGATCGATACGATCACGACGCTGCCCTCCTATACGAGTATTCTCACGAACGGCGCGCTCAGCGTCACGGGGACGGTGAACGGCACGGTGAGCGATACGCTCGTCCTGCGCGGGAACGGTCTTACGCAGAGCGCCCCCGTCAAGGCGGGGAATCTCCTTCTCCTCGGTCAGGGGGCGATGGATTTCAGTACGCAGCCGAACGAGTTCACGACCATCGCAGCGGATATGTCGGGCGGTTCGCTGAGCCTGCGCAACGCTCATGCGATGAAGGTTGCAAAGGTCGTGAACCGCAACGATGCGGATAAAGAGGTTGAAGGGCTGAAAACGCAGTCGACGAAGCTCAAGGTCGACGGCGGCAAGCTGGATCTGTCGGGCGGCATTCAGTCGGCAAACGATACCGAGATCACGGCGGACGATATGGATCTCGGCGACAAGCTCAGCGTCGGCGGCATCCTGAAGCTCAAAAAGAATACGAAATCGCAGGCCATCGACATCGGCGCGGGCAGCGGGAAGTGGAATGTCAACAAGGCAAACTACGGCAGCATTGAAATCGGCGGCGCCGACCAGGTCGGCGATGTCAACATCGACGGCACCCAGTTCAAGAAGCCTGTTAAAATCGAAACGCAGAACAAGGTCAAACTGACGGGCGAGACGAACGTCGGCGCAGGCGGCACGTCCGATATGACCATCAAGGCGAAGTCGGCGGAGCTGCCAAGCGCAAGCGATACGCTTGCCGTTAAGGATCTGACGCTCGATCTGTCGGGGGGGTTGGATCTCGGCAACGGAAAGGTCAAGGGCGCGGCGAACGGAAACCTCACCGTCAAAGGTGCAAGCGCCTCGCAGTACATCTATGTGTCCGACGATGCCGCGCACGTTCCGGCGGCAGATTACCGCATTTCCTACAACACACTCAATAATACGCTCACGGGCTTTCAAGGATTCGGCGTCGCAGGGGAACAGCACGTCTATTTCGACGCGGGCACAGTCACGAAATCCGTGAATGTCTCGGGCAAACAGGGCGTTGTGCTGCGCGATAACGTAACCCTCAGCGGCGACCAAACGAAGATTAAAATCGCAAGCGCACAGGGCGGATTCTCCATCGAGAACGGGAAGCAGCTCACCGTCGGCGGCAACAAAGCCGAGATTTCCATCGAGGCGCATAATGATTTCCATATCAAGGACAATGCCGGCATTGTCGTAAACGGCAACGATGCCGATATCAAGCTCATATCGACGCATGGCGACGCAAAGCTCGGCACAGGGGCGAAGGTCGAGATCGCGGGAACGGGCGCGAAGGTATTTGTCAACGGCAACGACTTTTCGCTCGGCGCAGACGCGCAGGTCGATCTTGGCACGGATACCAAAGGCAGCTTTACACTGCACGCCGACACCGTCACCGATACCGCGGACAGCAAGACGAACATCACGGGCAAAGGCGTGCTGACTCTTGCGACCAAAACCGCGGGGCATGCGCTGACCATCAACAACGCGCCGGCGGGGGTAGGGCTTCATCTGACGAGCGATCAACTAAACGGCGGTCTCTTCGGCAGCGAATTCTCCACGCTGACCATCGGCGACGCGCATACGGGCGCCGTGACGATCGACGGCGTGACGGCGAACAACAACGTCAGGATCGAGAATGCCGGCGGAACGAATGCGCTGACCATCGGCGACGGCGGCTTTACGGTCGGCGCCGGAAAGAGCGTCACCCTGCGCGCGGGACATATTGCGAACAGCACCCTAGGTGAGATGAACGTTGGCGCGGGCAGCACGCTCAACCTCTATACGGACGACCTCTCGGGACTCCATCAGGTGAGCGGTCACAGCTCCGTCAACGGCACGGGAACGCTCGGCGTCGCCTCCTACGACGGGAGCAAGGCGATCGGTCTCGGCGATACGGCTGCGGGCGCGCTCGCACTGCCGAACAACCTCTTTACGGACGTATTCGGCAGCGGCTTTTCGCATTACAGCATCGGCAGCGGCGCGCAGGATACGATCAACGTCGCGGGGACAACCCTCGGCAAGAACGTGACGCTCACGGCAAAGCATGTGAACTTCACGGGCAATATGACGATGGCGGATCCGGGCAGCATTCTCACCGTCAACAGCACGACGGATACGACGCAGACGGGCGGTATCATCGACGCGAAGAACGTTGCCGTCCTCGGCGGGAATGCGTCGCTGACAAAGCTCAATAAGATCGAAAAATTCGCCGCTTCGGCGGGTTCCGTTGACGTGCGCGCGGAGGCTCTGCACGTCGGCACCATCACGACACCCGCGGGCGCGCCCACAGCGTCCGGGACGCTGAACGGCATCGCCGCGTCGGCGGGCAACATTACGCTCTCTGCGGATGCGATGACCTTTGATGCCGGCACGAAAGTCCGGGGAACGAAGAGCCTCGTTGTGCAGCAGGCAAATACGGGGACGAATCTGAACGTCGGCACGGCGGGCACGGGGCTGAACCTCGGCACGGAGCTCTTCGGCGGCAATGTGTTTGCGGACGGCTTCGAGCACGTTTATCTCGGTCGTGCGGACGGTACGGGCGCGACGAATGTCGGCGGCAATCTGAATTTCGTCGACCCGACGACGATCCGTTCGAGCGCGACATCCGGAACGATGACCGCTAAGAGCGACGCGCGCATCGCGACGAACGGGAATCCGCTCGAATTTAATGCGAAGGATTTCAAGGACGAAGCGGGCAGTGAGATCGATACCGATACGGGCGCGTTTACGCTCAAGGCGGACAGCGTAGATCTCAAGGGAAAAATCCGCGGCAAGGGCGAGCTAAACCTCCTGCCGCTCTCGAACAATCGCGATATACGCCTCGGCGCGGATACGGGAAACAGCCTGAACCTGCCGGAGACGTATTTCAGCGGCGGCAGCCGGGTGTTCTGGGGCTATGAGACGTACAACATCGGCGATGCGGGCGGTACGGGTAAGCTCTATCAGAGCGGCACGATTGAGATTCCCGGGAAAGTCAATATCCGGCAGTCCATCAACACGTCGACCGGCGGCGTCAATATTGGCGGCATAATCAAGACGAACGGCAAAGACTATTCCATCGGCAGCCGTGAGGTGAACCTCAACGGCGCGACTATTTCCGCCGACAATCCGGACGGCGTGCATCACGGCAACGTCTCCATACAGGCAGACCGTCTGACGCATACGAACAGCAAGATCACGGGACACGGCAAGGTTTCCTTTGACACCTATACGGCGAACCAGGTGATCAAATTCGGAACGCCGGGCACGGGCGGCAGTCCGTCGGGGCTTGATCTCGGTGCGGATCTTTTCAGCGGGACGGGGTTGCTCCAAAAGAACGACGACGGTACGGGCTTCTCGGAGATCCATATCGGCGGCGCGAACGCGGGCAAGGTCGAGCTTGGTGATGTGACCATCGGAGAGGGGCTTGTGGATAAGGTTTCGATCGAGACAAACAAAGAGGTTGTTACGACAGGCGGCACGGCGATGAAGGGCGTCAAGACGCTTGACGTCAAGGCGAAAAAGGTCGCGCTCACGGGCGAGAACGAGATCGCGAATATCGGCGACATCACCTCCGAACAGGGCGTTGAGATCACGACCAAGGGCGGCGTGAACATCGCGGGCACGATCAGGGCAAAGGACGATGTGAAGCTCGTCAATAAGCACGGCGGGAACATGTCGATCGCACCGACGGGAAAGATCATCGGTACGGATTCCGCAAACGTCTATCTTACGGCGGAGGACGGCGCGTTTAAGAATAAGGGCGGTGCGCAGGCAATCACGCCCGCGCCTGGAAAACGCTATGTCGTCTATACGAAGGATTCTCTTGAAAACGAGATCGGCGGGCTGCATTTTGATTTTGAGCGCTACGGTACGCCGTACGGCAACACGGGGGATCTCTCCGGCAACTATAGCGGCAGCGGGTTTGCCTACAATGTCCGGCCGAAGATCACGATGTACAGCACGCGCGTCTACGGCGATGCGAACGGAACGTTCTTTAACGACGGCTCTGGGTTTAAGATCACGCTCGAGAACGATCCGAACGGGCGGCGCGCTGCGCGCGATCATGCGGGCATTGAGAAGATCCGGAGTGCGAAGAGCAACTCCGGCAACTTTGCCTACGAGACGAACGAGCATACGGCGGTCAATGCGGATCTTGCGAGCGGCGGCGCGCCGGGCGAAGTGCCGACCGATCTGCGCCCGGGTATGATAGGTTATGGTACGGGACAGGCGGCGAGCAGCGGAAAGAGAATCGAATTCAGAAATGCGAACCTTAATCCGCTGAACTATGAAATCGATATCGACTTCCGCGTCGTGC
The DNA here is from genome assembly GCF_000287655.1 of Selenomonas sp. FOBRC9. Taxonomy (NCBI): domain Bacteria; kingdom Bacillati; phylum Bacillota; class Negativicutes; order Selenomonadales; family Selenomonadaceae; genus Selenomonas; species Selenomonas sp. FOBRC9. The sequence goes on along the minus strand of NZ_ALJR01000003.1, from coordinate 178,772 downwards.
CGCGCACCGTTACGGTGAAAGGCATCACCGATGCGAAGCCCTATGACGGCACCGCTAAGACGTATACGGGCTATACGGGTGCCGGTTCCGGCGTGACGTTCAGCAACTTTGCCCCGAACGAAACGGTGGCAACGGCGGGGATCACGGGCGGTGTGACATACACGCCGAACGTCGACCCGAGCCGGACGAGCGGATACGCGCAGGGGGCGCTTCACGCGGGCAACTACACGCTCGGCGTGACGGGCAATCTCAGTGCAAGCAACTATAATTTCAAATACGAACCGGGGACGCTTGCAATCACAAAGCGCATTATCAATATTACCGCGCCGAACGGCGAGCGCATCTACGGAGCGGGCAACGATACCGTGACGCTGACAGGCAGTCCCACGATGTCGGGGACGCTTGCCGCGGGCGATACGCTTGCGTCTTACAGCGTCCGGGCGATGGACGGCACAAATCGCGTAACGGAGCGCACGAATGCCGGCAGCGGCTATACGATGACGATTGACGGCATCAAGCTCGCTTCGGGCAGCAGGGGCTATGCAAGCGACTACAATATCACATCGACGTCCGGCACGCTGACGATCAAGAAGCGCGACCTCACGATCACGGCGGGCGACAAGAGTCGCGTCTACGGCGATGCGAACACGACGGCACGCTATGTCAACAACACGCGGAAGGTCAACGTCGCCGCCACGACCGCGACAACGGGGCTTGTGAACGGCGATGCGATCGACGACGTGACGGAGACGATTGACCCGTCATTGAATGCGACCACAAACGCCGGAACGGCGGGGCTTTGGACAAAGGCGAGTGGGGCGCATTTCTCCTCCGGGACAGATGCGAACTACAACATCACCTATATCAACGGGCATTTCAATATCGAAAAGCGCAAGCTCACGCTCATCGCGGGCGATAAGAGCCGCATCTATGGAACGGCGAATGCGACCGCGAACTATGTGAACGGGACGAATCTCTTCCGCGTCAAGGCGGGGACGAATCTCGTGAACGGGGATACGATTTCAACCGTCACGGAGACGCTCGATCCTGCGGCGACCGTAACGACCGACGCGGGCACGGCGGGGCTCAAGACGAAGATCAAGGACGCCGTATTCGGTACGGGGCTGGCGAGCAACTACGATATTTCCTACGAGGACGGCAGTCTTGCCATCACGCCGCGTGCGCTCACGCTCCGTGCGGGCGATAAGACGCGTGTCTACGGCGCGGAGAACAGCACTGCGACCTATACGGGCGGCACGACGAAGTTCCGCGCCGACGCGGCGACCGCGACAACGGGGCTCGTCGGCACAGATACCGCCGCCGACGTCACGGAGTCGACGAATGCCGCGGTTCGGACGAACGCGGGCACGGCGGGACTGCGGACGAACATCACGAATGCGCGCTTCGGCACAGGAAAAGCGAGCAATTACAGCATCACCTATGTCGACGGCGGCTTTACCATCACGCCGCGCGATCTCACGATCCGCGCGGGCAATAAAGAGCGCGTCTACGGCGATGCGAACAGTACCGCGCACTATGTGGACGGCACGCAGCGCATCAACGTCGATGCCGCGACGGCGACGACGGGACTTGTGAACGGCGATGCGATTGGCAGTGTGACGGAGACGATTGACCCGTCATTGAATGCGACCACAAACGCCGGAACGGCGGGGCTTTGGACGCGCGTTCGCGGAGAGACATTCTCCAAGGGGCTCGCCTCGAACTATAATGTTCATTACGCGGACGGCGTTTTCCGCATCACGAAGCGTCCCGTCACGGTCACGGGCGTCACGGTGTCGCGTACTTACGACGGCACGGCACAGCATTTCACGGGCTATAACGGCGTCACCTTCGACGGCTTTGCGAATGGGCAGAGCGAGACGAGTGCGGGCGTCATTTCGGGCGGCAATATCGTCTATCAACCGATTGCAAACGCGGGAGATACCACGGGCTACGCGCAGGGCGCGATCCATGCGGGAACGTACGACGTCGGGCTTTCGGGCAGCAATCTGATGGCAAACAACTATACGTTTACCTATGCGCCCGGCACGCTCACCATCACGCCGCGCGCCCTGAACCTCAAGGCAGGCGACAAGACGCGCATCTACGGCACGGAGAATGCGACCGCCGTCTATACGGGCGACACGCAGAAGTTCCGGGATGTTTCGACCGGGGCGAATGCGGGGCTCGTCGGCACGGATACCGTCGGCGACGTCACAGAGACCCTTGACGGCACGGTGCGGACGAACGCGGGCACGCCGGAGCTGAAGACGCATATCGGCGCCGCGCAGTTCTCGCACGGAAAGGCATCCGACTATGCCGTTACCTACACGGACGGCACGCTCGCAATTACGCCGCGCGCGCTGACGCTCCGCGCGGGGAATAAGGAACGCGCCTACGGTGCGGAGAACGGGACTGCCGTCTATACGGACGGCACGAAGCTCTTCCGCGCGGACGATATGACGGCAACGACGGGACTTGTAAACGGCGATACGATCGGCACGGTCGCCGAGACGATCGATCCGAATGCCGGACTTTCCGCAGATGCGGGAACGCCGGGGCTTTGGACGCGGATCGGCGGCGCGCAGTTCGCGCGCGGCACGGCGTCGAACTATACGATCACCTATGTGGACGGCGGGTTCCGCATCGTGCCGCGCGTCGTTCGGATCGCGGCGGGCAGCGTCACGCGCTACATGGGCGAGCCGAATCCCGCGGCGCCCTATACGATCGAGCGCGGCACGTCCGTGACGCGCACGGGGCTCCTGCCGGGCGACGAGATCACGGGCATCACGCCCGTCTATGCGCCGTCGATCACACCGAACATGACGTTCGGTACCTACGAGGGCGTCATTACCGTCACGCCGGGGGCGTGGACGTATACGGGCGGGACGACGCCGAATATGGCGAACTACCGATTTGAATATACGGCGGGGAATCTCACCATAAGGCCGCGCGGCTTCGACAGCAATACACCGGGCGGAAGGGTGGTCATCTCAGGTATCGCCGTCAACACGCCGCGCAGCGCTGCAGACGGCGGCAGCGCATCTGCGGGCGGAAATGCGCCGGGCGTCCGCGTGCCGGATGTGCGTGTGACCGTGGAGGATGGCGCCGGAACGGTGACGATTCCTTCGGGCGAGCTGCAAAACCCCGTCGGATCGTGGGGGAACCGTGTCGTCTCCGGCAGCAAAACGATCGAAGCGCATGAGCTGGTTACAGGTTCGGACGATTCGTTTGGCTACGACCTTGCGCGCGACCGCGGGCGTATCGGCATTCCCGACGAGCGTATCCCGGGCGGTACGGCGGAAGCAGTTCCGGTTCTCTTCACGGACGGCGGGACGCGCGATCTTGACGGCATTTATGCCATCAACTATAATCCCAATAAACTTTCGATTCAGCCTGCCTCAAAGAAAGTTGATATTCCGGATCCGAGCGAGATTCGCAGCGACTCGATCGAGCCGATGCAGTTCCTCTATCGCAACCAAGGCGGTGAATTCAAGGTACTCTTCGGCAACGGCATCGTGACGCTTCGCCCGCAGAACGACAAGGCGCTTTCCATCGTGAAGGATAAGGACAAGGCGGCGGAGCGTGCCGTCCTTGCATCGGGGCTTTTGGCTGCAATTGAGGATCTTGGGGTAACGCCGGTTGAGATTCGGGCGGTGTATATCTTTAACGTTCTCGAGGAGGATGAGGAGTGACGGGAGGATTTTTGCGCGCTGTGTCATATCATTGACAACCTGATATGGCGCCGCGCCCGGCGGTGATTTATATACGGGTTACGATATGAACGACGCATCTCCTTCTATTTGATTGACGGGTTCCATATAAAACAACAAAAACTGCCGCATTGACACTGTTTTACGTCGGTGCGGCAGTTTTGCGTTGCAAAATCTTTTTTCCGTGATAGAATAGCAGGAGTTTTTTGGAAAGGGGCGGGACTATGGGGGAATACAAAAATATCGGTAACGCACAGGTACACGCGGTGCGCGCTTTTTTCTTTATCGGGGGATTCGGGTCGGCATCGTGGGCGCCGCTTGTGCCGCTCCTGCGGGAATGGCTCGCCATCGGCGACGATGTGCTCGGTATGTTGCTGCTCTGCGTTGGGATTGGATCGCTCGTGACAATGCCGCTGGCGGGGGCGCTCTCCACGCGGCTTGGATGCCGCAAAGTGCTGACGGTGACGGCAGTCGTTTATGCGGCGGTACTCGTTGCAATCTGCGCGGTCGATTCTCTTTTGCTCGCCGTTCCGGTGATTCTGCTCTTCGGGGCGCTGATGGGCTGCGTGGATGTCGTCATCAATGTTGCGGCGGTCATTGTCGAGCAGGGCATTGGGCGGCGCATTATGAGCGGGATGCACGCCTTTTGGAGCATCGGCGGATTTGTCGGGGCGGGGCTGTACGGCGTGTGGGTCGGCGCTCTGGGACTCTCGCCGATGCAATCGACGGCAATCGCGGCGGGCATCATTCTGCTCTTTACGGGGCTGTTCGGAAGGAATCTGATCCCATACGGCGGCGGGGGTGGGAAATTAATCGCCTTGCCGCGCGGCATCATTGTATTCGTCGGCATCGCGGCGTTCATCGCGTTCCTCAGCGAGGGCGCTGTGATGGATTGGAGCGGTGTCTATCTGACGACGGTGCGGGGCTATGATCTCGCGCTCGCGGGCATGGGGTTCTCGGTGTTCTCCGCGGCGATGTTCCTCATGCGTCTCTTTGGAGATGCCGTCGTGCAGCGGCTTGGACAGCGTCCGGTCGCTGTGGGCGGCGCGCTGCTCGCCTGCGCCGGGATCCTGCTCGTCATGTTCGCGCCTGTCGATGCGCTCCTCTATGCGGGGTTCTTTGCGATCGGTATCGGGGCGGCGAATATTGTTCCGGTCTTTTTCTCTCTCATGGGGAAACAGAACGTTATGCCGATCGGCGCGGCGGTTTCTGCCGTGAGTACGATGGGCTACCTCGGTATCCTCGCAGGTCCCGCAGCAATCGGCCTTGTCTCGCATCTGGTGAATTTGCAGGCTGCATTTGGGATTTTGGCGGCGCTGTGTTTACTTCAAGCTTGTGTCGGTATGCATGTTTTCCGACGCATCTCCTAGTGTGACGAGGGGGGACGCCAAAATCCCGCGTCAGGTACGCCCTTATGCCGTAACCCTAGTGATGCGCCAAAATCCCTCATCACGTCCGGCGCAACAAAAAACACCGTTCCGATGATTCGAAACGGTGTTTTTCTATGATTACTGTGCCAGCGCGTTGACCTTTTTGGCGAGACGCGACTTCTTGCGAGCTGCGGCATTCTTATGATAGACGTTGTTGGCAGCCGCCTGATCGATGGACTTGTATGCTGCGACGAGGAGGTTCTTCGCCTCGTCCGCATTGCCGGCAGCAACGGCGTCGTTGACACTGCGGATGGCGCGGCGAACGCGCGTCTTCTCCGCGACGTTGCGCGCATGACGCTTAGCATCAGACTTTACACTCAGGATAGAAGCTTTGATATTCGGCAATTCGTTCACCCCCTCAACGAAAAATGTACTCGGCTATTCTATCATACGGGTATGGAAATTGCAATCTTTTTTTCCACAGGTGTAATTTTCACATTCCAATAAACAAAAATAATGCACATATAAATAAAAATATATCCGTTTAGGACGATTTTACCGCCCTCAATTATAAATTGAAAAAAACGGTGAAAGTACGACAAAGCCTTGCAGGAAATCGGACGTATTTATCGAATTTAGTTATCAAGATATATAATAAATAAGGTAGGAAGGAGGATATGCAAACTGCAACTCAAAATGAAGAGAACGATTGTAAATGAGCTAGAAACACGGCGTATCGGACGGATGTACGTCGAGTCCGACCGGTTTGCCATAGCATATATCATGGGGATACCGCCCGGTCGGTATCCGTGAGGGGAGAAATACCTTATGAAAAAAACAGAGTGCTTGGCAATGATTCTTGCAGGCGGTCAAGGCAGCCGCCTTGGCGCGCTGACAAAGCGCGTCGCAAAGCCCGCGGTACCGTTCGGGGGGAAGTACCGCATCATTGATTTCCCGCTGAGCAACTGCGTCAATTCGGGGATCGAAAAGGTCGGCGTTCTCACGCAGTACCGGCCGCTCGAACTGAACCAGTATCTTGGATCGGGCAGCGCGTGGGATCTCGACAAACGCGACGGCGGGCTTTTCGTCCTGCCTCCCTATGCGCGCGAAAAGGGGGCGGAGTGGTATCGCGGTACGGCTGATGCGATTTACCAGAACCTCAATTTCATCGATATGGCGGATCCCGACTACGTGCTCATTCTGTCGGGCGACCACATCTACACGATGGACTATGCGTGGATGCTCGAGCATCACAAGAAATGCAAGGCACAGGCGACGATCGGCGTGTTCGAAGTGCCGTGGGACGAGGCGCCGCGTTTCGGCATTATGAATACGGACGAGAGCGGACGGATTGTCGCGTTTGAGGAGAAACCGGCAAAGCCGAAGAGCAACCTCGCCTCGATGGGTATTTATATCTTCAACCGCGACTATCTTGCGAAGTATCTGACGGAGGATGCAAAGAGCGAGACGTCGAGCCACGACTTCGGCAAGGACATCATCCCGAAGATGCTCGCCGATGAGGGGCGGCTGTATTCTTACGCCTTCAACGGTTATTGGAAGGACGTCGGGACGATTGAGAGCCTGTGGCAGGCAAATATGGATCTCCTGCAGGACGAGCCGCCGTTTGAGCTGTCGGGCAAGTGGCGCATCTACTCGTTCAATCCCTCCATGCCGCCGCAGTTTGTCGGAAGAGACGCAAAGATCACGCGCTCGATGATCAGCGAGGGGACGATGATTCTCGGCACGGTCGAGAACTCGGTGATTTTCCCGGGCGTGCGCGTCGGTAAAGGTGCTGTGGTACGCAACTCCGTGCTCCTGCCGGGAGCAGTCGTTGCGGATGGGGCGCTTGTCGACTACACGATCCTTGCGCAGAACGCTCTGATCGAGTCCGGCGCGCAGGTCGTTGGTGAAGAGACGCAGATCACCGTGATCCCCGAGGGTGAGACGGTGCTTTCGGAGGCATCTCAGCAGCGCGTCGGCTGACGGTTCGGAAGAGAATGGAGTGAAAGCAATGAACAGTATCATGGGTCTCATCAACCTGCAGGAGGACGGCAGCCTCATTCGAGAGCTTGCCGATCGCCGCGCCGTTGAGTCCATTCCCTTCGCCGGACGCTATCGTCTGATCGATTTTGCCCTCTCAAGCATGGTCAACTCCGGCATCAACAAGGTTGGTATTATGCTGCCCGACGAGCCGCGTTCTGTGCTCGATCATCTGCGTTCGGGAAAGGATTGGGATCTGGCACGCCGCCACGACGGCCTGTTCTACCTTCCTGCCTCGCAGGAGGACGCGATGCGGCGCAAAGGAGATCTCAAGAATTTTTATCACAATCTTGACTTCATTGAACACTCGTCAGCGCGCTATATTTTGCTGACAAACGGCAGCTTTGTCTATAATATAGACTTTGACAAGATACTGCGGTTTCATCAGAATACAGGCGCGGACATTACGCTCGTCTCGCATACGACGATCGATGAGAATACGGGCAACAACATTGTCATTGAGACGGCGGAAAACGGGCTCGTGCGCGATATTGCAGAAAAGCCCGTCGCTTATCAAGGAATGAAGGTGTCGATGGGCATCTATCTCATGGATAAGCGCTCCTTTGTCGACATTGTACGCTATGCTTACGAGCACGGCGGGCAGGACTTTGTCCTCGACGGCATCATTCGCCGGGCGGCAGACTATACGATGTTTGCGCACGAGCACGACGGCTACATGGCGCATGTGGATTCGATGTCCACCTACTACCGTGCGAACATGGAGATTCTCGATCCGGAGGTGTGGGAGAGCCTCTTCATGGGAGATCGCCCCATCTACACGAAGATCAAGGACGGTGTGCCGGTGCAGTACAAGGAGACGGCGAAGGTGACGAACTCGCTCATTGCGAACGGCTGCGTCGTGCGCGGTGAAGTGGAGAACAGCATCCTGTTCCGCGGGGTTAAGGTGGGCAAGGATGTGAAGATCAAAAATTCCATCATTATGCAGAAATGCGATATCCGCGACGGCGCGCTCGTCGAGAACGTCGTCTGCGACAAGAATGTCGTCATCACGGCGGAAAAATGGCTCAAGGGGGCACAGGAGTATCCCCTTGTCATCAAGAAGAATATCACGATTTAACACAGCATGTTTTGCCGTTAGAGTCATTTCTCACCCGCCTGCAGGGGGCGGGAAGGTGCTTTAGCGGCTTCTTGTTTCCCGGGGACTCTCATGGGGATGCCGCATGTGCGGCGAGGGATAGGGGACGACGCTTTTGGAAAAGGAGTGGACGATTTGGCACAAAAGGATCATGTTACAAGCCCTAAGGGGAAAGCGCTTGACACAATGAAGAAAATCTTGAAGAGCAGGTTCATCACGACGGCACACGTTATGTTCGGGCGTGATGTGGATCAGCTGACGGAGATCGAAATCTACAAGACGGTCGCCGCGACTGCCAAGCAGTCCATTTCGGACAACTGGGTCAAGACGAATAAGCAGTACTCCGAGCGCAGGGAAAAGCAGATTTACTACTTCTCGATCGAGTTCCTGCTGGGGCGCCTGCTCAAGGCAAACCTCATCAATCTCGGCATTGAGGAAGCGCTCAAAGAAGTGCTTGAGGATTTTCACCTCAAGCTCAGCGACGCCTACGAGGCAGAGCCTGACGCGGGGCTTGGCAACGGCGGCCTCGGACGTCTCGCTGCCTGCTTCATCGACTCGCTCGCGGCGCATCGCCTCCCGGGACACGGGTGCAGCATCCGCTATCAGTACGGGCTCTTCGAGCAGAAGATCGTCGGCGGCAACCAGGTCGAGATCCCGGACAACTGGCTGCGCGACGGCTTTGCGTGGGAGTACCGCAAGCCGGATAAATCCGTCGATGTCAAATTCGGCGGCAATGCGTACATGCGTGATGCCGGCGGCGGTAAACTAGAGCTCGTGCACGAGGATCCCATGATTGTCATGGCGGTGCCGTACGATATGCCGATCGTCGGCTACCACAATGCGACAGTCAACACGCTCCGGCTGTGGAACGCGGAGGTCAACCGCGATTTCTCCGACTACGGGATGCTGACGCAGGAGCAGATCCAGCAGCGCAACGACTACCGCAGTTTCGTCGAGGCGATCACGCGCTACCTCTACCCCGACGACAGCACATACGAAGGGCGCCGCATGCGCCTCATTCAGGAATACTTCTTCGTCTCTGCGGGCGTACAGAGCATTGTGCGTCACTACAAGAAGACGGGGATGAGCATCTACGATTTCGGCAAGAAGATCGGCATACACATCAACGATACGCATCCGGCACTCTGCGTGGCGGAGCTGATGCGCATTCTCGTGGACGAGGAACAGCTGACCTGGGAGGATGCGTGGGCGATCACGCGCGACACGATCGCATACACGAACCACACGATTATGCCGGAGGCGCTTGAGACATGGAGCATCGATATGTTCCGCCCCCTGCTCCCGCGCATCTACATGATCATCGACGAGATCAACCGCCGCCACCTCGAGGAGGTACGACGCCGCTACCCCGGCAACGAGGAAAAGGTACGTGCGCTCTCCATCATACAGGACGGCGTCGTGCATATGGCACGTCTCTCCATCGTCGGCGGGCACAGTGTCAACGGCGTGGCAAAGATACACACGGGCATCCTGAAATCCACGACGCTCAAGGATTTTTATGACTACACGCCGCGCAAGTTCAACAACAAGACGAACGGCATCACACATCGGCGCTGGCTCATGGGGGCGAATCCGGAGCTGTCGGCACTCATCGACGAGGTGCTCGGCAGTCATTCGTGGCACCGCCACCCGGAGCAGATGCGCGGGCTGCACGACTATGTGGACGACAAGTCGTTCCGCGACCGTTTGATGAAAATCAAGCATCTGCGCCGCGAGGGGCTTGCCCGCTACATTGAGCAGCACAACGGGATAAAGCTGAACCCGGATTCGATGTTTGACATTCAGGTGAAGCGTATCCACTCCTACAAGCGGCAGCTCATGAACATCCTGCACATCATGTACCGCTACCACCGCGCGCAGAGCGATCCTGCGTTCCTCTCACAGCCCGTCACCTATTTCTTTGGAGGCAAGGCGGCGCCCGGTTACTACATCGCGAAAGAGACCATCCGCCTCATCAATGCGGTTGCGGAGAAAATCAATAAGGATCCGCAGGTCTCAAAGTTCATGAAGGTCATCTTCATTGAGAACTTCGGTGTCTCCATCGGCGAGCTGGTCTATCCTGCCGCCGACGTCAGCGAGCAGATCTCAACGGCATCGAAGGAAGCGTCCGGCACGGGCAATATGAAGTTCATGATGAACGGCGCCATCACGCTCGGCACGCTCGACGGCGCGAACGTCGAGATCCGCGAGGCGGTTGGAAACGATCACTGCGTGATCTTCGGGCTGCGTGCCGAGGAGGTCATGAACTACTATGCGGGCGGCACTTACTCCGCGTGGGATGAGTACCATGCGAACGAGAAGGTACGCACGGTGATGAACCAGCTTGTGGACGGCACCTACGGGGATTTCCGCTCCATCTACGACTATCTCCTGCACGCGAACGACGAGTTCTTCATACTCAAGGATTTCAACGCGTACGACGACGCACGCCTGGAGGTGATGCGCCGGTTCAAGGACAAGGACGGCTGGGCGCGCACGGCGGCAATGAATGTCGCGCACTCGGGCGGGTTCTCATCCGACCGTACGATTGATGAATATGCGCGGGATATTTGGGACATCCACCCCGTCATCATTTCGTAACAGACGCTTTTAGACCATATAGGAGGGGACTTTGTGAAAACATCAGCGTTAAGTGAGTTTGATCTTTACCTCTTTCACCAGGGGACAAATTATCATGCACAGGAGATGCTGGGTGCGCATTTCCTCGAGCGGAACGGAAAACGCGGCGTGCGCTTTACGGTGTGGGCGCCGAACGCGAAAGCCGTCAGTGTTGTCGGCGTGTTCAATGATTGGAATGCCCTTTTGAACCCGATGAACCGTATTGCCGACGGCGAGATCTGGGAGACCTTTGTCGAGGGACTCGGCGAGGGCGAGATCTATAAATACGCCATCGAGCCGCAGTGGGGCGGACCGCGCATCATGAAGGCGGATCCCTACGGGTTCTATGCGGAGAAAAAACCGCAGACGGCGTCGCGCACGTACGACATGACGAAATACGAATGGCAGGACGGCGCGTGGCAGGAGCAAAAGGCGCGCGAAACGTCGTACGAGCGTCCGATGCTCACCTACGAAGTCCATGCCGGTTCATGGCGGCGCACGCTCGAGGGCGAATACCTCTCCTATCGTGAGATGGCGGATCAATTGATCGGCTATGTCAAGGATATGAACTACACACACATCGAATTCATGCCGCTCTGCGAGCATCCATACGACGGCTCGTGGGGCTATCAGGCGACGGGCTATTTCGCCGTGACGAGCCGCTACGGCACGCCTGACGATTTCCGCTATCTCGTCGACACTGCGCATCAAAACGGCATCGCCATCATCATGGACTGGGTGCCGGGGCATTTTTGCAAGGACGAGCAGGGGCTTCGCCGGTTTGACGGTAAGAACCTCTACGAATCCGACAACGAGACGCGCGCGGAGAACCGCGAGTGGGGTACGACGAATTTTGACTACGGGCGGACGGAGGTGCAGAGCTTCCTCATCTCGAACGCACTCTTTTGGCTCGAGGAGTTCCACATCGACGGACTGCGCATCGACGCGGTCGCGAACATGCTGTACCTCAACTATGGGCGCAGGGACGGCGAGTGGCAGCCGAACAAATACGGCGACACGGGCAACCTCGAGGCGATGGATTTCCTCAAAAAGCTCAACGAGACGATCTTCAAGTATCATCCGCATGCGCTGATGATCGCCGAGGAGTCGACCTCGTGGCCGCTCATCTCGAAGCCCGTCTACATGGGCGGCATGGGCTTCAACTACAAGTGGAACATGGGCTGGATGAACGATATGCTCGACTATGTGAGCCTCGATCCCATCTACCGCAAGTGGAACCAGGACAAGATCACATTCTCCCTCATGTATGCGTTCTCCGAGAATTTCGTCCTTCCGCTCTCGCACGACGAGGTCGTGCACGGCAAACGCTCGCTTATTGAAAAGATGCCGGGCGACTACTGGCAGAAGTTCGCAGGACTGCGCGGGTTTTTTGGCTACTGGATCGCGCATCCGGGGAAAAAGCTGCTCTTTATGGGCGGTGAGTTCGGTCATTTCATTGAGTGGAACTTTGACGACAGCATGGACTGGCATCTGGTGGAGCAGTACCCGATGCATACGAAGATGCTTGCGTATTCCAAGGCGCTCAATAAGTTTTACGTCGAAAATACATGCTTTTGGCAGGTGGATTTCGACTGGAGCGGGTTCCAGTGGATCGACTGCAATGACAATGAGAACAGCATCATCGCGCTCATGCGCCGCGCGGACGATCCGAGCGACTTCCTAGTCTGTGTGCATAACTTCACACCCGAGGTGCATCAGGGCTACCGCATCGGCGTGCCGACGAAGGGCACATACGTCGAGGTGTTCAACTCGGACGAGGAGGCGTACGGCGGCAGCGGCGTCGTCAATGCGGGGGATCTTGTGAGCGAGGACTATGCGTATCACGGGCGCGAGCAGTCCATCGTCATCACCGTCCCGCCGCTCGCATCTACATTCTACCGGCTGAAACGGCAGAGCGGGGCGGGTACGCCCGTCAGCAAGCTGCCCGAGATCGCCGATGCCGTTGCAAAAAAAAAAGTAACGTCCGCTCAGCCAAAAGCGGCGGCCGCCCGCAAGAAGAGTACCGCAGCGGACGAGGGGGCTAAGCCCGCCCCGAAGAAGAAGGGGGCGGTGAAGGCAAAGGCAGAGACCGCGGCAGAGGAAAAGCCCGCGCCGAAAAAACGCACGGCGGCGAAAAGATCCGCCGCAGCGGATACCGACTCCGTGCCTGCGCCGAAGAAACGTGAGAGCGCGAAGAAGAGCACTGCAGAAAGTGATGCCGACGCAAAGCCCGCGCCGAAGAAGCGCGCGGCGGCGAAAAAGCCCGCCGCAGAGAAAGTAGGCGCACAGGGCATGACCGCAGTCAAGAAAAAGACCGTCCGCAAGACGGCGCAGGGTGCGGAAGACGCGCCCCAAAAAGCAAGAAGCACGAAGGGATAGACAGATACATCCCCCGCGTGCGGGAATAGGAGAGAAAGAAGCCACGAAACAGATATAAACGGCGCGCGGAGCGGATGATTACGGCATCGCCCGCGCGGATCAAAGGAGGATATAGGGATGAAGGTTCTATATGTTGCATCGGAAGCAGTTCCATTCGCTAAGACGGGCGGACTCGCGGATGTGGCGGGGGCACTCCCGCCTGCGCTCGTCCGGGACGGCGTAGACTGCCGCGTCATTTTGCCGAAATACGGCACGATTGCCGAGGAGATCCGCAGCTCCATGGAACACGTCTACGACGGCGTACTGAACGTCGCGTGGCGCGATAAATTCGTCGGCATCGACAAGTATGTATTGGACGGCGTGACCTATTATTTCGTCGACAATGAGGAGTATTATAACCGAGAGGGATTCTACGGTTACCCCGACGACGCGGAGCGGTTCTCGTTCTTCTGCCGCGCCGTGCTGAACTTCCTCCCTGCGCTCGATTTTTGGCCGGACATCATCCATGCCAACGACTGGCACGCGGCGCTCGTCCCCGTCTTCCTGCGCCTTGAGCACATGGACGATCCGCGCTACACGGGCATCAAGACGCTCTTTACCATCCACAACCTCAAGTACCAGGGCATCTTCCCGAAGGACGTCATGGCCGACGTCCTCGGCCTTGACTGGCAGTATTACAACAACGGCGATTTTGAATTCTTTGATGCCGTGAACTTCATGAAGGCGGGCATCATCTACGCCGACTATGTCTCAACCGTCAGCAAGACCTATGCCGAGGAGATCCAGTACGAATACTACGGCGAACATCTGGACGGGCTGCTGCGCAGCCGCCGTGCGGATCTGTCCGGCATCGTCAACGGCATCGACTACGGCGTCTACAACCCGGAGACGGATGCGAGCCTCTACGTCAACTACGGCGTGAAAAATGCTGTCGAGGGCAAGAGCGACAACAAGGTGCGTCTCCAGCGCGACCTTGGTCTGCCGGAAAACCGCCGTACGCCGATGATCGCAATGGTCACACGGCTCGTGGAGAACAAGGGGCTCGACCTCGTCGTTCGCGTGCTCGACGAAATCCTCATGCATGAGAATGTGCAGTTCGTGCTGCTTGGCACAGGCGACCGCGGCTATGAGGACTGGTTCAAGGAGCTCGCGTGGCGGTTCCCGAACAAGGCATCCATCAACATCCGATTCTCGAACGAGCTCGCACAGCGCATCTACGCCGCGTCCGACATCTTCCTCATGCCGTCCATGTTCGAGCCGTGCGGGCTCGGGCAGATCATCGCCATGCGCTACGGCTCGATCCCCGTTGTGCGCGAGACGGGCGGGCTGAAGGACACTGTCGTGCAGTTCGACCGCGCGGACGTCGACAAGGGGAACGGCTTCCTCTTCTACGAATACAACGCGCATGAGATGATGTACGCCTTGAAGCGTGCTCTCGCCGCCTATGCCAACCTGCGCGAGTGGCGTCAGCTCATCTATACCGCGATGCACAGCGACTTTAGCTGGACGCGCGCGGCAAAGGAATATGAGAAACTTTACGATCGCGTCATGATCGGAGAATAAGGGGACTCCGGTGCAGGTGCCGACTGCGTGCAGCGCATGGGGATACTTGTTGCGACGCGAAATTCAGGAAACCGCCGATGAATACACTCGAATGATAATATTCGATTCGTCGGTGGTTTCTGTGCGTTTATTTTCAGGGAAAGGAGAGGCGCTATGCTCGAACAATATCAAGTGGAACACAACTCACAGGACATCTATTACCGTTCCATCGTCGGGGCGGCGGAGGCGGGCGCGCGGCTGCGGCTCGGCATCCGCATCCGCACCTATGAACCGATCAGGCAGGTGCTCGTGCGCCTGTGGCAGGATCGGACGGGGGAGCGTCTTGTTCCGCTTGAGACGAAGGACACGGAGGGGGAGCAGTATTTTTATACCTGTTGGGTAAATCTGCCGGATCACGGCTGTCTCCTATGGTACTATTTCATCATCACGGCGGAAAGCGGCACCTATTTCTACGGCAACAACGAAGAGATGCTCGGCGGCGTCGGCACGCTCAGCCGCACCGCGCCCGCTTCGTATCAGGTGACGATCTACAACAAGGGCGCGCACACGCCCGATTGGTTCAAGAACGCCGTCATGTATCAGATCTTCCCGGATCGGTTCGCGCGCGCGGGGGACGAGATCGTCCGCAAGAAAGGCGCGGTCATTCGGACGGACTGGACGGACGATCCCATGTATCTCAAAGACCCGGATACGAAGGAGATCATCGCCTACGACTTTTTCGGCGGAAACCTCAAGGGGATCGTCGGCAAGCTCGACTACCTCGCCGATCTTGGCATCTCGTGCATCTACTTTAACCCCGTCTTTGAGTCCGAGAGCAACCATCATTACGATACGGGGGACTATCATAAGATCGACCCCATGCTCGGCGACATCGAGGATTTTCGCACGCTCGTAAAGGAAGCGCGTGCGCGCGGCATTCGCATCATCCTCGACGGCGTGTTCAGTCACACGGGCAGCAACAGCATCTACTTCAACCGGCGCGCGCAGTACGGCTCGCTCGGGGCGTACCAGTCCGAGGAGTCGCCGTATTACTCGTGGTATCACTTTAGAAATTACCCGAACGAATACGACTGCTGGTGGAACTTTGACACGCTGCCGAACGTCAATGAGACCGATCCCGCTTACATGGACTTCATCATTACGAGCGAGAACAGCGTCCTGCATCATTGGATGAACGAGGGAATCGCGGGCTGGCGTCTTGATGTCATCGACGAGCTGCCGCCGGCGTTCTCCAAGACATTTTTTTCAGAGCTGAAAAAGCACGACCCCGACGCCGTTATGATCGGCGAGGTGTGGGAGGACGCTTCGAACAAGGTCGCGTACGGAACGCCGCGCGAATACCTCTCGGGCAATGAGATGGATTCGGCGATGAACTATCCGCTGCGCACGATCCTCTTCGACTTTCTCACCGGGAGTGCGGACGGCACGCTGACGGCACGGCGGCTCGCGAGTCAGATCGAGAACTATCCGAAGGAAAATCTCTATGCGATGATGAACCTCATCGGCAGTCACGACGTACAGCGTGCCGTCACCGTGCTCGCGGGCGTGCCGTACTATGAGGGGATGCCCGCGATCGAGCAGTCGCGCGTGCGCATGACGCCCGAGCAGTTTGACCTCGGATCGCGCCGGCTCCTCATGGCAACGCTGTGGCAGATGACCTATCCCGGCGTGCCGAGCGTTTACTACGGCGACGAGATCGGGATGCAGGGCTTCAAAGACCCGTTCAACCGCCGCCCCTACGACTGGGCACACGGCAATAAGGAGATCCGCGGCTGGGTGGAGCGGTTCATCGAGATGCGCAACAAGAACGATGCCCTGCGCACGGGCGACATCCTGCCGCTTTACGGGGCGGGCGACGCCCTCGCCTACGCGCGCACGATCCGCTCCGGCTACGACGTGTTCAACCGGGAGAAGGAGGACGGCGTATTTATCGCCGCGTTCAACCGCAATACCGAGGAGAGCATTACGATCGAGCTGGACGTCAGTGACTTTGCCTGCGGCACGTTCGAGGACTGCTTCAAGCCCTCGCGCACCTACGAGGTCGAGCGCGGCCGCCTGCGGATCAAGATCCCGCCACTTTACGGGCTCCTCCTGCGCGAACGCAAAGAACCGCGCCGCTACGAGCGCAAGGCGGGCGTGCTCCTCCATCCGACGTCGCTGCCGTCGAAATACGGCGTGGGAGATTTTGGCAGAGAGGCGTATCGTTTCGTCGATTTCCTCGCCGCGGCCGGGCAAAAGGTCTGGCAGATTCTCCCGCTCAGTCCCGTCGGATACGGATACTCGCCCTATCAGTCGATCTCCGCGTTTGCGGGCAATATCATGATGATCGATCCGGAACAGCTCGTGGAGGCGGGTTGGCTGAAGGAACAGGACCTCTTCCTGCCCTACCAGGCGAATACGGCGTTCGTCGACTGCGACCGCGTCAAGCAGTTTAAGAAAAAACTGCTCGAGAAGGCGTTCGCGGCGTTTCGGGAGGAGAGCGAGGGCAATGAGGACTATCGGCTCTTCTGCTCGATGGAGGCTTACTGGCTGAACGACTACGCGCTCTTTCACGCGGCGAAAAAGGAATACGACCGCGCCCCGTGGACGGAGTGGCCGGAGAAGATTCGCCGCCGCGATCCCGCCGCGCTCAAAGAACTCGCTGAAAAACAGGGGGATGAGATCGAGCTCGACCGGTTCAAGCAGTACATCTTCCACACGCAGTGGAACCGCCTGCACGACTACGCAAAGAAAAAGGGAATCGAGATTCTCGGCGACATGCCCATCTTCATCGCGCGGGACAGCGCGGACGTATGGGCGCACGCACATCTCTTTGACCTGAACGAGGACGGCACGCCGCACACCGTTGCGGGCGTACCGCCCGACTACTTTGCCGCGAACGGGCAGCTCTGGGGCAATCCCCAGTATGACTGGGACGCCATGGCGAAGGAGCAGTACGCATGGTGGAAGGATCGCTTCCGTAAACTCAGTCAGCAGGTCGACATCATCCGCATCGACCATTTCCGCGGATTTGAATCCTATTGGTCGATCGACGGCAAGGCGGAGACCGCAATCAACGGGCGCTGGATCAAGGGACCCGGCAAGGTGTTCTTTGACGAGATCGAAAAAGAACTCGGCACGCTCGACATCGTCGCCGAGGATCTCGGCATCATCACGAGCGAGGTAGATCGACTGCGCGAGGACTGCGGATTCCCGGGCATGAAGGTTATCCAGTTCATGCTCGCGCCGAACGAGGCGGGGCGCGTTGGCTTCGCCGTGCCGGAGAACACGATCATCTACACCGGCACGCACGACAACAACACAACCGTCGGCTGGTACATGCACGACATCGACGAGGTGATGCGCGAGACCCTCGCGAACATGGTCGGCACAACATCCGACCGCCCGCAGACCATCTGCAAGCGCCTCATCAAGACGGCGTACGCATCACACGCGCGCATGGCGATTATCCCGATGCAGGATCTCCTTGCCCTCGACGAGCGCGCGCGTATGAATACCCCCGGCACCGTCGGCATCAACTGGCGCTGGAGTCTCAAAAAAGACTACCTCCTCCAACTCGACCCGCAAAAACTCAGGGCGCTCTGCATCCAATATCACCGGTAGCATATCGGCCGCATATATGGAGTCGCCGTACCCGTATTGCAGGGCGGCTCCGTTATGCGGCGGCATATTGTCGCGGATTATTATTTGCATCGGTAACCCATGCATTGTGGTCATGAGAGGATTTTAAGGCATCATGTCGAAATATCCCGCATATGGAATTTTATGATGAAGGAGGGAGTTTATCATGAAACGGCTTGCGGCAATTCTTGCTTTTACTTTTACATTTGGTCTCATGTCCTTCTGTGCAGCTTCAATTTCTCTTGATGATTGTGTGTTGGGCGGAATTACAATAAGAAGCAATGCAGAGTATGTGAAAAGCGTTTATGGTGAGCCGACACGGATAACTCGATCGCTCATGCATGATTTACCGATGTATGAGTATGGTGATTCATTTTATATTGTCTTTAGCGATGATATGAACTTTGTTCAGGTGATGGGGACAACCGCGAATAACGGCATTGCGACGCCTAAGGGCATCTCCGTAGGCATGAAACGCATGGATGTGCTGGGAGCCTACGGTACACCGACGAAGACGGGGTATGATAATAAGCGGCGCGTTACTTCATGTTTTTACGATGCGGGATACAGTTATTTTGGCATCGTATTCAAAATCAATCCGGAAACGGATCAGGTAACGGATATCTTCGTTGGGATGCTTGATTGATTTGGAAAAACGATAAATGCACATAGAAAAAGCCTTTTGTTCACGGCACTGCCGATGGCAAAAGGCTTTCTTATTCTATATATCCCAGTGCAGCGTCTCCGGATTCGGCGTTGCGCGGTCGATTTCGCGCAGAATCCATGCGGCATTTTCGTGCGCGGCTGCAAAGGCGTCCGCGAGGGGCTGTTCGCAGGCGGGCGGAATCTCCATCGCGTGAATCGCCATGTGCATATAGTCCTTGGCGACGAGGGGGACGCCGCGCTCGGCGGCGAGGTGCGCCTTGAATCGATAGCCGTAGTAGAGATAGCTGTTGTGCGGCACGTCGGCGTCCAGCCCGTCAAAGGCGGCGATGCGCTCGTCCGCTTCCTGCTCGGCTTCCGCGGTCATCTGCATCTTGTGCATGAGGTTCCACCGATCCGCCCACAGCTCGCCGCGCAGGATGTACTTGTAGAGAAAATCGGTGGATTCGGCGCACTCGATCGCCAGATTGATATGTTCGAGCGCCGCGTCGCGCAGCTCCGGGTTCTCGGACTCTGCGGCGGAAAGGGCTTGGAGCGCGTAGACCTTCTCCTCGACATCCTGCGCGAGATCTTCGTTGACCTCCGCGTCGGCAGTACTTTGGAGGAGCGCGATGCCGTCGGCACGGTGCTCGGGCATCTGTAAAAGGAAGTGGGCGAGCCGCGCGCGCGAATGCCAATCGTCCACGCCGCCCGCAAAGAGATCGTGGGGCGGCGCGGACGCACCGAGACGATCGAGAACGACGTGGACGAGGCGGTGAAATGTTTCTTGATTCATAGTTTTATTACCTGTTTCATATGATCCAGCAAGGGCAGATCATGTGTGATGACAATGAGCGTGCGCCCTTCGGCGCTGAGCTCCGTGAGGATGGCGCGGATGAGCCGTGCGCCGAGTTCCGCGTTTAGTCCCGCCGTCGGTTCGTCGAGCAGGAGCACCGGGGCGTCCGAAGTTAGTGCGAGCGCGGTGAGGAGACGACTGCGCTGTCCGCCCGAGAGCCGCGCCGCGTCCTCGCCGAGCGGTTCGTCCAATCCTGCGGGCAGAGCACGCACGACATCGGCGAGCTGCGCCGTCTCAAGTGCGCGGAGGATGCGCTCCTCACTAATTCCCTCGTGCAGGCGCGTGAAATTATCGCGGATCGACGTGCTGAAGAGATAGCTGCCTTGGAGAGCCCCCCCGAAGAGGGCGCGCGTCTCTGCAAGCGAAAGCGCGTGTGCCGGAACGCCGCGATAGCGGATTATCCCGCCGTCGCACTCCCATAGGCGGAGCAGGAGACTTGCGAGCGTCGTTTTGCCCGCGCCGCTCTCTCCAATGATCGCGGTATGTTCGCCGCTGTTGACGGCAAAGGAGAGACCCTGCAGAACGGGAAGCGCGGGATCATAGCCGAAGGAAAGAGATTGTACTTCGATGAGCGGGGCATCCGAGCGCGCGGCGGGGGAAGACGGGGCGGCGGAGTCCGAGCGGGGGGCGGAGGCTTTCGTATGGTTTGGGACATCGCCTTTCGACAAAATCGTCTCTGCCGCGCGCCGTGCCTCGGGCATGCCAAGCGCTGCGGCGGGCAGGGGACGATACTCGGCGAGTACCGCTTCGAGTACGAGCACCCATACGGCGAACGTCACACCGCTGAGAGATCCCCCGGCGACATGCGGGATCAGCAGGACGATGAGCGCGATCCAAAGTCCCGTGCGCAGTACGTCGAGCGCACAGAAGAGACGGTCGCGCGACATGCCGCGTCGCTGCGTGCGATTTTGGAATGCGGATGCCGTGCGGGCGAGGTGTTCCTCCGCGTGCGGGAGCGCGCCCGCCGCGATCAGCTCGTCCCGTCCTGCCGTGAGATCGAGCAGGACGCCGCGGTAGGCGGCGCTCTCTTCGCGCATACTGCGCTCGCGCAGAATGACCTGCGGGAGGATGAGATGGAGCAGATAGACGGCGGCAAGACCCGCCGCGCCGAGCGTCGTGAGCGGCAGGAGCGCGGCGCAGGTCAGCGCCGTCAGAATCCCCGCGATGACGGGCTGCGGCACAGTGCGCAGGTAGAAATCGCGCAGTGTCTCACATCCCGTGAGCAGGTCGTGCAGGAACGCGCCCTCGCGCACGGTCCCCGTACGCAGGGGAATGCTCTCCGCGGCACGCGCGTAGGTCTCCCGCTGGAGTTTTTCATAGCAGTCAAAGGCGAGGACGTGAGAGAACCAGCGGTCGAGGTAGCGGAACAACGCGCGCCCGATGCCGCAGGCGCGCACGAGCGTAATGGCAAGCGCGAGTGCGGAGAGGGGCGGGCGGAGCGCGGCGCTCGCGATGATCCACGCGGCAGTGCCGATGAGCCCAACGGCTGAGAGGACGGCAAGCGTTCCCGCGAGGAGGGCGGGCAGGGCTTTCGCCGGCTCAGCAAAGGAAAGCAGACGGCCCAGGACAAAAACGCTCTGCATCATGTCTCACCTCCCAGTGTAATCGTATGATCCGCCCACGCCATGACTGCAGGGCGATGGGAGGATACAATGAGCGTGCGCCGATGTGCGAACTCCGTCAGCGTCCGGAGAACGTGCTCCTCCGTCTCTGCGTCAAGCCCTGCCGTCGGTTCGTCAAGGAGTACGATGGGGCGAGCGGCACAGAGCGCACGAGCGATGCCGAGGCGGTGCCGCTGACCCGCTGAGAGCGGATGCCCGCCCGCGCCGAGCAGGGTATCGAGCCCCTGCGGCAGGGCGCGTAGAAAATCGCCGAGTGCGGCGCCCTCGAGTGCGGCGGCGGCGTCCTCCGGACTGCGGTTATCCTGCCATAGCGTGACGTTTTCCGCGAGCGTCGCGGAAAAAATGTGTGGCTCCTGCGGCACATAGCTGATGAGGGCACACTTCGTTTTCTCCGAGAGCGTTGCCAAATCAAAGGCATGATCTGCACCTGCACCGTCCGAAATCTGCACACTGCCCTCTGTCGGCGCGGCAAGCCCCGCGAGCAGCGTGAGCAGCGTCGTTTTCCCCGTGCCGCTTGCCCCCGCGAGCGCCGTCCGCTTGCCCGCAGGGAAGGTGAGAGAGAGACGCGTCAGTACGGATTCCTCCGTTAGCGGATAGCGATAGGTGAGGTTTGCCGCAGCGAGTGCGGGCGGCGAGAGAACGCGGCTTTGCGCGCCGTCCGGGGGCACGGTGCGGCTGAGATAGGGGCGCAGCGCTTCTTCGGCGGTCTTTGCCTCCATCGCCGCGTGGAACGCGATGCCGCCCTCGCGCAGCGGCTGATAGAAGAGCGGCGCGAGGATGAGGACGAAGAACGCCGTCCAAAAATCCATCATGCCCTCGACGAGCCGCAGACCGATCGATACGGCGATGAGCGCGATGGAGAGCGTCGTGATCAGCTCCAGCGCGAAGGAGGAGATGAACGCAAGGCGCAGGACGCGCAGAGACGCATCGGAAAAGGAGCGGCTCATCCGCGCGAGATGCGCGCCCTCCGCATCTGTGCGGTGAAAGATCTTCAGCGTCATCGCCGCACGGATCAACTCGCCAAATCCCGATGTGAGCCGTGACATCTCGTCCCACTGCCGCTCGCTCGCGCGCCGCGTTGCCCGTCCGATGAGGTAGAGCAGGAACGGTGCGATGGGCAGGGTCGCGAGGAAGAGCAGGGCGGAGAGCGGATCGAGGATTGCCGATATGATGAGAATCAGCGGCACGAGCACGGCGAACGAGACTGCCGTCGGCAGCACCGTGCGAAAATATTGATCGAGCGCATCGACCCGCTCAAGTGCGAGTGTGAGGAGCCCCGATACATCGTGCCGCTCCGAGAGCAGCGCCGTGTGGAGGCTCTTGCGGCAGGATAGGCGCGCCGCATCGGAGAGCCGCCGCTCCAGTCGCGCCTTTGGGATACGCAGGAGCGCCATGACGAGGAGGCACAAAAACAGCACCGTGAGTTCCGGTGCTGTTTTCGCGCTGCCGCGCCCCTCTATGAACACGAGGTTCACGACGGACGCGGTTTTCCATGCGGCGGCGACGACGAGCAGAGAACTTGCCAGCTCGGCGCCGATGCGCGCATAGAGAATATGTTTTTGTGCCTTTAACGTATCAAATAGAATGCGCTTGTTCATATCCGTTCGGGATCAATAGTCCGTATGTGCCGCGCTCTCAGGCGTGATGCGCTTGCGGAAGATGTAATATGTCCAAATCTGATAGATGAGGACGATCGGCACAAGGATCACCGCCGCGACCGTCATGATCGAGAGCGTGTACTCCGTGGACGACGCGTTGCGGATCGTCAGACTCCAGCCCGGATTGAGGCTCGAAACCATGAGACGCGGGAAGAGCCCCGCGAAGAACCCGACCGTCGTGCCGACGATGGCGAGACCGCCGAGGATGAACGCCGGCTTTTGTGCGCGCATATACATCGCGCCGAGTCCCGCGACAAAGAGCACCGCCGAGACGAAGAGCGCCGCGCCCGCGACCGTGCTGTCATAGAGATCCGTCTCCGTATAGGTGAGGATCATGCAGAGCACATAGAAGACCGCCGCTGCCGCGCCGAATTTCAGCGCGAGCGTGCGCGCCCGATCGAGCAGGTAGGTGTTCGTCAGGCGGAGCGAGAGGAACGCCGCGCCGTGGAACGCGAACACGCAGAGGAAGGTCACGCCGCCGACGACGGTATAGGGGGTGAGGAGGTCAAAGAACCCGCCTTGATAGACCATATTCGCGCCGATGGGGAGTCCCGCGATGAGGTTCGTGACGGCGACGCCCCACAGGAACGCGGGGATCACGCTGCCGAACGTCAGGGCGCACGACCAGCGGCGCTTCCACGCATCATCGTCGCGGTGATGGCGGAACTCGAACGCCACGCCCCGCAGGATGAGCGCGACGAGCATGAGGAAGAGCGCGATGTAAAACGTGCTGAACATCGTCGCATAGACATGTGGGAACGCCGCGAACATCGCGCCGCCCGCCGTGATCATCCACACCTCATTGCCGTCCCAAACGGGACCGATGGTCTGAATGATCTGCGTGCGATCCTTTTCATCCTTTGAAAGGAAGGGGATCAGCGTGCCGACGCCGTAGTCAAAGCCCTCGAGAAAGAAGAACCCCGTAAAGAGCACGGCGATGAGGACAAACCAAAGAATATTGTAATCCATTATTGTGCGCCTCCTTCCGGTGCCGCCGTGATCTGCGTGCGGCGGATGAAGCGGAACGCGATATAAAGAGCCGTAATGATGAGAAGGAGATAGAGTACGGTAAAGCCGAGCATCGTGAACCAAATCTCAGGAGAGGTGAGGTTCGGCGACACACCGTCCACTGTCTTTTGCAGTCCGACAACAAGCCACGGCTGACGGCCCATCTCCGCGACAATCCATCCTGCGGAGTTCGCGATAAAGGGGATCACGACGAGCCACGGCAACGCAAAGAGGAGTTTCTGCATCGACTCAAGTTTGTTCTTCTTTGCGAAGTAGTATACGAGGAAGGAGACGAGCACCATGAAGAACCCGGCGCCGACCATCGCGCGGAACGCGTAGAAGAGGATTGTAACGTGCGGGCGGTAGTCGCCTGCACCGTACTTCTCGACCGCCTCCTTTTGCAGGTCGTTGATGCCGCGCACCTCGCCCGAGGGCTTATCGTGTACCATGAACGAGAACATGTAGGGAATCGTGATCTCAAAATCGTTCTTGCCCTGTTCCATATTGGGGTAGGCGAGAACAGCAAAGGGTGCGGGATCTTCCGTGTCCCACAGCGCCTCCATCGCGGCAAGCTTCATCGGGCTTGCCTGCGCCAGATACTGCGTGTGGAAATGACCGCTCGCGATGACGCCGACGACGCCGACCATCGTGTAGATCGCGCCCGCCTTGATCGCCTGCGTAAAGGCATAGCGGGATGCGCTGTCATTGAGGAGCTTCCACGCGGAGACTGCCATGACGACAAAGCCCGCTGTCGTGATGCCCGCGAAGAGCGTATGTGACTGCTCGCCGAGGATGTAATGGTTCGTTATGAGCTCGCCAAAGCTCGCCATCTCCGCGCGACCGTTGGCAAGCGTGTAGCCGACGGGATGCTGCATGAACGAGTTTGCGACGAGAATCCAGAACGCGGAGAGGTTGCTGCCGATGGCGACCAGCCAAATGCAGGCGCAGTGCGCCTTCTCCGAGAGCTTGTCCCAGCCGAACATCCAAATGCCGAGGAACGTGGACTCGAGGAAGAACGCCGTCAGCGCCTCAAGCGCGAGCGGCGCGCCGAAAATATCGCCCATGAAGCGCGCGTACTCCGACCAGTTCATGCCGAACTGGAACTCCTGCACGAGTCCGGTGACGACGCCCATGGCGAAGTTGATGAGAAAGAGCGTGCCGAAGAACTTCAGCAGCTTGCGGCAGGTTTTCTTCCACTCCGGATTCTTCGTCCGCACATAGCACGTCTCAAGCAGGGCGACGAAAATCGCCATGCCGAGCGTGAGCGGAACGAAGAGAAAGTGGTAGATCGTCGTGATGGCGAATTGCCATCGCGACAGCAGCACTTCTTCCATTTCCAAAACCCTCCTAAAAAGATAAAATAAAATGACCTGTAATATAATACCCCGGGCTTTCGTCTATATATTTAAGACGAAAGCCCTGAATTGGATGAATTATATCATAGGTCAAAATGAAATACAAGTTAAGTTGATATATTTTACTATATAAGAATAATTTTTTATTATAGCCGCTATCTTAGGGCATTTACCGCGAGCAAAACAAGCATTATAACGAGCGAACCAACGACGAAAACGAAAGGAAGCGCGACGCCTCCGAAGAAGGCGGGGGCACCTGCCGCAAGCACGGTGAAGAAGAGGAGGAAGAGGAATGCCAGCCCGCTGTTTTGTTTGGCACGGGAACGAGCGGCATCTCCGGCATCGAGCAGCGCCGCGAGTCCCGGCAGCCCCTGTACATCGAGCATGATGTCGGGGGTATAGTTCTCCGTGCGGCCCTGGCTGCGCAGCGCCTGAGCCTCGAAGTATGCCGCATCCTCAGCCGGCATCAGAGGCTCGACGGGCTGCGCCGCGGGGGCGTGGGCATCAAGAGAACTGCGCAGAAGTTCTTCGTGCAGCGGATCTTTTTCTTCTGTTTCCGCATGCGGGCGAATGAACGAGGAGGGGCAGCCGATGCTGATGTCGGCGGCGCGCAGTGCGGGCTGATCCGCCTCCGGGTCTCCGACCATCGCGACGACTGCGCCGCGCGATTGGAGCAGTCGGATCTCGCGCGCCTTATCCGCGGCGGTGAGGTCACCGCGCACCTCCGCGATGTGGAGCTCCTTGCCCGTAGCGTTCGCAAGGCGCTTTGTCTCGCCCGTCAGCAGCATGAGAGTAAGGCCGCGGCGCCGCAGTTCGCCGAGCGTGCGCCTGACATCGGCGCGTACATCGTCGCGTACGGCGATGATGCCGCGCGCGTATTTGCTTGAGCTGACGAAGAGCGGCGTCTGTCCGCTGGTCGCGAGCTGATCGGCACGGGTGAGGAGTGCGGCGCTGATCTCTACATCCTCATCCTGTAAAAATTCCTTCTTGCCGACACGTACGGGCGTACGTGCAATCAGTGCCTCCACGCCGAAGCTCTCGGTTTCGCGTGCGGCGGAGTGCCGCTGCAGGTGCAGACCGCGCTGCACAGCCGTATCGTAGATTGCATGTGCATACGGGTGCGACGCTTCACGCTCGGCGCTTGCGGCGAGGGAGAGCAGAGAGCCTTGCGTCATGCCCTCGGGGACGAGTCCTGAGATAAACACACTGCCCTCCGTCAGCGTGCCGCTGCGGTTGAACGCAACGGTATCGACACGCATCAGCTCCGTGAGAGCGGCGGTTCTGCCGCACGTCACGGCGGATGCCTTGAGGCAGCGCTTGATGCGCAGCGCGATGAGCCGGCGTGATAGGATGAAGGGAAGCGGCGACGAGGCGAGGAACACGCCCACGAATACCTCGGACGCCGTTTCGAGCGCCATATCGCCCGCGACATACCAATAGCCGGCGACCACCGACGCGAGGATGACACTCCCGATGAAGTGGAAAAAACTCGAGAAATATTTTTTCAAGGACACTCGGCTCCTTTTTGAACGACAATTTTTCGAGAAAATTATACCATAGGCGAGGGAAAGAGACAAATTTATCTCACACGCCGGTGATATGGTAAATCATACAACCGGAAGCTTTCGTACTATGTCGCTTTTGCATCAGGAAACAGATTATTCATTTGAAATCAATTCGGTTCAATGTTAGAATACAGAAGAGTAGAAAAATTTTGTAGGAGGAAGCGGCATGAACACGCATCATGAAGAGGCAAATCGGGAGAAGGTGCTCCGCCTTATGGCGGAGAAATATCCGACCAAGGAGATTGTCTACGAAAAGATCGTCTATCTCCGCTCGCAGCTCATGCTTCCGAAAGGAACGGAGCATTTCATGAGCGACCTGCACGGCGCGTACGATTCGTTCTTTCACATCCTCAACAACTGTTCCGGCGTCATCAAGGAAAAGGTGGACTACTGCTTCGGCGAGCGCATGACGGAGGAGGATAAGGCGGAGTTCTGCACGCTCATCTACTATCCGCGCGAAAAAGTTGAGCAGCTTGCGGCAGAGGGGAAGAATACCGCGATTTGGTACCAGCAGAACCTCGCGAACCTCCTCGAGCTGACGAAGCTCATGAGCTGGAAATTCCCTGCGTCAAAGGTATACAGCTACATTCCGAAACGCTATGAGTCCGTTATCGTCGAGCTGATGAACACGCGTCCCGAGCAGGATGAGGCGCAGCTCTTTTACTATAAGCAGCTCATCGAGACCATCGTTGAGATCGGTGGAGGTACGGATTATATCGAGGCGTTCAGTGTCCTCATCAAGCGGCTTGCCGTCGAGCGCATCCACATCGTCGGTGACTTCTTTGACCGCGGTGACCGCCCTGACGGCATTTTGGATCTCCTCATGGAGCACCCCTCCGTCGATATTCAGTGGGGCAACCACGACGTCCTATGGATGGGCGCGGCGCTCGGCAGCGAGGTCTGCATCGCGGGCGTGATCCGCAACTCTCTCCGCTACCGCAATACCGACGTCCTCGAACGCGGCTACGGCATCAGCCTGCGTCCGCTCTCTACATTTGCCTCGCGCATCTATCCGGACGAAAACCCGATCAAGGCGGCGGAGCGTGCCATAACGATGATGATGTTCAAGCTCGAAGGTGCGCTCATCCGCCGCAATCCGGATTTCCGCATGGAGGATCGTCTGCTCCTTGATAAGATTGACTTCCGCTCGTCCTATGTCACGCTTGTAAACGGGCGGCGCGTTGAGCTCGAGAGCGCATATTTCCCGACCATTGACGACGGTACGGACTGCTACGAGCTGACCGAGGAGGAACGGCACATCATCGAGGATCTGCGCTCGTACTTTCTCGAGAGCAAAGTGCTTCAGCGCCATGTGGACTATCTCTATCAGCGCGGCAGCATGTATACGCGCTATAACGGCAACCTGCTCTTCCACGCCTGTGTCCTCCTCGACGAAGAGGGCGAGTTTCGCACCGTCACATATAAAGGAAAAGAATATCGCGGGCGCGCATGGATGGATTTCTGCGAGGAAAAGGCGCGCGAGGCGTGGAACGCGCACACGCAGGAAGGGCTTGACTTCATGTATTTCCTGTGGTGCGGACTGCTCGCGCCGACGTCGGGGCGCTCGTTCACGACCTTTGAACGCTCGTTCATCGCCGACGAGAGCACATGGGAAGAGCCGTCCGATCCGTATTTCCGCCTGATCAAGGACGAGCGCATCTGCGAGAAAATATTGGAGGAATTTGACCTCGACCCGAAGCGCGGGCACATCATCAATGGGCATGTCCCTGTCAAGGTGAAAAAAGGGGAGAGCCCCCTGCGCGCGGGCGGTCGCGCGCTCGTCATCGACGGTGGATTCGCCGCTGCCTTCCGCGCCAAGACGGGCATCTCCGGCTATACGCTGATCTACAACTCACGCGGGCTGCGCCTCCTGCAGCATCAGCAGATCGCGAGCGTCAGAGACGCGCTCAAGGAGAACCAAGACATCGAGTCCGTCTCGCAGACCGTCGAACTCCAATCGCGGCAGACCATCGTGCGGGACACTGACCGCGGCGCCGTGATCGCCGCCGAGATCGCCGACCTGCATGAATTGCTGCGTGCGTATCAGAGCGGGCATATCAAGCCGGAGTGAAAGAGAAGATTACGTCTGATAAGAAAAAGAGACTACTGCACGAACCTTTCTCGTGCAGTAGTCTCTTTCTGATTGTGTTACAGGCTGCCGGCTTTGATGACGTCTTCTAAATGGGCTTTATTGCTCTCGACAGCGGCCGCAAAATCATGATAGCTGCGATAGGCGCGCATCAGATTAATGGGGGCGATGAGCAGCGCTGTGAACCAGTGAAAAAGAGCCAGATTCCCGGCGGCGGAAAACGACGTGGGGACATATGGGTCGGGGGCGCCTCTCATCATGTAGAGTGAAATGGGGAACGACAGTATCCAAAGAGCAAGCAGCAGGAGCTCGGTCAAGTCTGAGAA
Source organism: Selenomonas sp. FOBRC9 (assembly GCF_000287655.1). Classification (NCBI taxonomy): domain Bacteria; kingdom Bacillati; phylum Bacillota; class Negativicutes; order Selenomonadales; family Selenomonadaceae; genus Selenomonas; species Selenomonas sp. FOBRC9. The sequence goes on along the minus strand of NZ_ALJR01000003.1, from coordinate 149,250 downwards.
GCTGCCAATGCCGCGTACATAGGGAAGTACAAAGAGTACGACCAAGACAATCCCTACAATGAAGCGGCGGCGCAGCGATCTCATATGTTTTTCCTGCAAAGCAATGAAGTTGGAGAAACATGCCGGGCAGAGGATGAATGACTGGAGATCAATGGCACAAATGCGGCATAGGTGCTTATGACACTCCTCACAGAATGCAACGGAAGGTGCACCGGCATGGTTAAAACATTCCATGAAAGTCTCCCAAAACGATGCGATTATTTTCCTGTAAAAGAAAAAGTGAGTCCCTGCATGAGTGAGGGGACGCTGCCGCCCTCGACTTCGATCTGCCCGGGCATCGAGCCGGTTGTGTTAAAGAGCAGAGTGCAGTGTCCGTTCTCGCGGATGGTATCATTGGCGTTCTCGCCGACCCGTGTGACCTTGTATTTTTGCTTCCCGACAGTGAGCGTGTCGCCGACGGTAATGTCCTCCTTCAGCTCGCCCGGGGTATGCTCGACCACCATCTCGGCGAGGTTGGGATGCGTGCCGTCGTCGAGCAGGATCACGCTGCTGTTCGTTTCAAGGAATTTACGCGCCAGCTTGCCGATGGCGGTAGATGTGATTTCGTATTTTACGCTCATTCGTATGACCTCCCTGAATGATGACCCGAAATTCATATGAATCTCATTGTACCACAACGGGTTCTCCTTGTAAATTCTTTCACTGCGCCTTTATTGACAAGTGAAAGGGAACTTAGTACACTTGACTTCAATAGAAGGAATCATAAATTATCCGGGGGATTTCAAGGAAAAATTTTATAGGGGGGATTTGATATGCAGGACGTTCGTATTGACAGCCCGCTGCGCGGGCGGCTCATTCCTCTTTCGGAGGTATCGGATCCGGCATTTGCGAGCGGTGCGATGGGGCGCGGCGCTGCGATTGCCGATCCCGAGGGGCGCGTCGTTTCGCCGGTGGACGGCGAGGTGACGGTGCTCTTCGATACGAAGCACGCCATCGGGATTCATTCTTCAGACGGGATGGATCTCTTGATCCACGTCGGCGTGGATACCGTGAAGCTTGCGGGAGAGCATTTTACGGCGCATGTCGCACAGGGCGATACGGTAAAGCGCGGACAGCTCCTGCTCGAGTTCGATCCTGCGGGCATCAAGGCGGCGGGCTACGAGACAACGACGCCCGTCCTCGTGACGAATGCGGCGGACTATGGGAAGATCACGCTCACGCTGGACGGAGCGGAGATTTCCTCGGGCGGCGATGACGCTGCGGAAGAGCCGGCAGGCTCTGCGGAACGGGCATCCGTCATGGCAGCAGCGGAGACCAACATCGACCCTAATCTGCCGAAGGAGGAGCGCGTCGCAAAGCTCATTTGGAAATACGTCGGCGGTGTGGGCAATGTGCGCTCTGCGGAGCACTGTGCAACGCGTCTGCGTCTCATTGTGAACGATAAATCGATCATCGACGAGAAGGCGATTGAGAACATCGACGGGGTGAAGGGGCAGTTCTTTGCCGCCGCACAGTATCAGATCATCCTCGGCACGGGCTTTGTGGATAAGGTATACGAGGCGTTCGTCGCGGGGACGAATCTCGCGGGTGCATCCAATAGCAAGCAGGAGGCGTACGATCAGATGACGCCGCTGCAAAAGATTTCGCGCACGCTCGGCGATGTCTTTGTTCCGGTCATTCCGGTGCTTGTTGCGACAGGCCTTTTCATGGGACTGCGCGGGATGGTGCAGAGTCTCGGCATCGAGATGAACGAGAATCTCCTGCGTATGAGCCAGATCCTCACGGATACGGCGTTTGCATTCCTCCCCGCGCTCGTCTGCTGGTCGACGATGAATCGATTCGGCGGGACGCCGGTCATCGGCATCGTGCTCGGGCTGATGCTCGTTGCACCGCAGCTCCCGAACGCCTACGCAATTGCATCGGGCGACGCCGTACCGCTCAGCATGGAGCTCTTCGGCATTCCGATCCCCGTGGTCGGCTACCAAGGCTCGGTGCTCCCCGCACTTGTGCTCGGCATCTTTGCGGCACGTCTGCAAAAGTGGTTCAAGACCTTTGTGCCGGACATCATCGATCTCATCGTCACGCCGTTCCTGACGCTGCTCGTCTCGATGCTGCTCGGTCTGCTCGTGATCGGTCCCATCATGCACACGCTCGAGATCGGGATCTTCGGCGCGGTGCGCGCGTTCCTTGAACTGCCGTACGGCATCGGCGGCTTTATCGTCGGCGGTGTGCATCAAGTGATCGTCGTCTTTGGCGTGCATCATGTGTTCAACGCGCTCGAGGTACAGCTCCTCGCGACGACGGGCGTGGATCCGTTCAACGCCATCATCACGGGCGCGATCGTGGCGCAGGGCGGCGCGGCGGTCGCGGTGGCTGCGCGCACGCACGACGCGAAAAAGCGTGCGCTTTACATCTCCTCGGCGGTGCCGGCGTTCCTCGGTATCACGGAGCCTGCGATCTTCGGCATCAATCTGCGGTTCATGAAGCCGTTCCTCTACGGACTCGCGGGCGGCGCGTGCGCCGGCGCTGTGGCGGGATTCCTGCATCTGGCGGGGACGGGCATGGGCATCACGGTGCTGCCCGGCACGCTGCTCTATCTGGATCATCTCGCCGAATACATCCTCGTCAACGCGGTCGGCTTTGTCGTCGCCTTCGGTCTGACCTTCACATTCTTCCGTCCCGAGGAGTGAGCGCAGTGGAGCATTTTGACAAAGTGGAGATCGATGCGCGGATCGCGGCGGGATTTCCGCCGGTGCATCATCTGCACAATCGGCTGCACATCGAGATGCCGTTCGGTCTCATCAACGACCCGAACGGGCTCGTGTATCATGACGGTGCGTACCATATCTTCTATCAGTGGAATCCCTTTGGCTGCGCACATAAAAATAAGTCGTGGGCGCATACGTCTACACGCGATTTCTGCACCTACACGATGCCGACGCTTGCGCTCTGGCCGAGCGACGCGCACGATAAGGACGGCTGTTATTCCGGCTGCGGCACGGTGGAGGACGGGCGGCTGCGCGTCCTCTATACCTGCAACGCAAAGGACGAGACGGGCGTCCGCAGCTCTGCACAGCGGTTCGGTACGCTCGTGCGGGGCGCGATTCGAAAGGAAGAGATCATCATCAAAGGGCCGCCCGCAGGATTTACGGCGCATTTTCGCGATCCCTATCTCTTTGACCGGGAGGGAACGCGGCATCTCGTCATTGGCGCGCAGACAACGGATGAGCGCGGCTGTGTGCTCATCTACCGGGAGCAGCCCTATGGATGGGAGTGCCTCGGCGAGCTCAAGACGCAGCTGAAGGACTTCGGTTATATGTGGGAATGTCCGAACCTGCTCTCATTCGGCGACTATGATGTGCTCGTGTTCTGCCCGCAGGGCGTACCCGCGCGCGATTATGACCGGCAAAATATCTATCAGGCGGGCTACATCGCGGGGCACGCGTCGATCGATGCGATGGAGATGCTGATGCACGGGCGGTTCAAGGAGCTTGATCACGGATTTGATTTCTACGCGCCGCAGGTCATGACGCATGAGGGGCGGCACATCCTCATCGGCTGGATGGGAATGCCCGACCGCGAGGCGGACTACCCTTCGCGCGAGGAAGGCTGGATGCACAGTCTCACGCTGCCGCGTGTCCTGACGCTGCGGCAGGGGCATATCTTCTCCGAACCTGTGCGCGAGCTCAAGGCGCTGCGCCACCGCGAGACGGAGCGCGCGCTGGAGGCGGCGGGGGAGAGCGAGTTCAGCACAACGCTCTACGATCTGACGGAAATCCTTTTGGATCTGACGCTCGGCGATGCGTACAGCGTCTCGGTGGAGCTGCTCTTTGGTCTTGAAAAACTCGTGCTGCGGTACGATCGTCTCGCTCAGGTCATGCGCATCGACCGCACGGGCATGAAGCGCGGCGGGCGCGGCGAGCGGAAATTCAAGCTCTATGCCGAGCAGACGCTCTCCCTGCGGATGTACGTCGATCGCGGCGCGGTGGAGGTGTTCTTCCAGCACGGTGAGGAGGCGGCGACGATCGCGCTCTTCCCTGAGAAGAACATCCGCCCAACGATGCGGATCTTCTCCGACGTCGATATGGAGCAGATTTCGGGCGTCCTGTGGGAACTCGAGCCGCTGCATTTCGAGGGAGAAAGAAACGGGTAGGCGTCTGACGCCGGGAAACACCTCAAAAACAATTTGAAATCAAAAGGGGCTGTAACGAAATGCCCACAACAAAACAGGTATCACATTCAGATACCTGTTTTGTTGCGTTTAGTATTTGGTAAATACACTACATATTGTGTTTCTTACGTCATATAGAAAAAGGAGCTGCAACGAAATTGTGTAAAAACACTATTTCGTTACAGCCCCCCCTTTCTATATACGGAATCCACTCATCCTTGATTGAACTTCGGTTTGCGTCCTTCGAGGAAGGCTGTGACTGCTTCGCGATGGTCGGCGGATGCGCCCGCCTTGGCGAGATTTTCCGCCTCGAGGCGGCTGTAGTTCATGTATTCACGGTAGAAGATTTCATAGTAGAGCTGCTTCTGCATGGCGATCGCGCCGAGAGGGCGGCGCAGGAGTTTTTCTGTGAAAGTCTGCGTCTCTTCGAGGAGCGACCCTTCAGCCGCGAGACGCGTGGCGAGTCCGAGGTAGAGCGCTTCCTCGCCGTAGACGGGGGCGCTGAATGCCATGAGTTCCGCGGTCTTTGCGAGTCCGACGATCTGATGGAGGTGGTAGATGCAGCCCGTGTCGCCCGGGAGCGCGACGTTCGAGAATGCAGTGAGGAGGTAACTCGACTCGCTCATGATGCGGAAGTCCGCGCCGAGAGCAATGCCGCAGCCGCCGCCCGCCGCCGCGCCGTTGATCATGGCGATGACCGGCTTCGAGCACTTCTTGAGTGCGAGCGAGGCTTCGCCGGTGAGCATGGAGAGCTCGTAACTGATGAACTCGAACGTCGCCATTTCGTTGATGTCGCCGCCGGCAGAGAAGTTCTTGCCCGCGCCCGTGACGATGATGATTTTGACCGCGCTGTCTGCGTCGCAGCACTCGACGGTCGCAATGAAGTCGCGGAACATCTGCGTGTTGAGGGCGTTGTTTGCCTTTTGGCGGTCAATGGTGATCGTTGCGACGCCGTCCTCGACGGCGAGCTTGATATGTTCGTACATGAGAGCCTCCTTTTTGGCACAGCCTTGTTCAAAAATCTATGAACATTATAAAATATTTTAGGGCATTTGGTCAATGACGGCATGGAATGCGATATTTTGGCGGTTAATCCATAATTTAATTGAAAAAAAATGCGTCAACTGCTACAATGAGGTATCCTATCAATAGATTTTCGTTGTGTTGACACAGTTTTTGGAGCAGTCCGCCACTCGGGTGCATCCTGCTTATGGACGAGGAGGAAAGGGTTTTGAACAAAGGGAAAAAATTTGCGAAGCGTCTTGCACGGGCACTCGCACTGACTGCGGCGATCGGACTTTTTACGGGGACGGTCTCGGCGGAGACGGTAAAGGTGAGTCTCTCCGACAGCGTCCAGATGGCGCTTGAGAATAATCGCACGATTAAAGAATCCCTGACGGATGTGGACAGCGCACACTGGGCGCTCTCGAAGGCGAATCGGTCGATGGGACCGACGCTCACCTGGGAGTCGACGGCGAACCGTATCGGCGGCGAGGCGTATGAGCAGGTGCGATTGACCGGCATTAAATATGATTATAACTACGGCAATACGGGTACGGTCTCGATGCCCGTCTATAATGCGACACTGAATGCACAGCGGAAAGCGGCACGTTACGGACTGAACTCTGCAGATCTTACACTCGAGCAGACGAAACAGTCGATTCGCCTGACGGCGACGACGGATTATTTCAACATCCTGCAGGCGCGCAATCTCGTGAAGGTGCGTGAGGACGCTGTGGCGACAATGACGACGCATCTCTCGGACGTCAACGCGCAGCTGCGCGTCGGCACGGTCGCGCGCGCCGATGTGCTTGCCTCCGAGGTCGATCTTGCAAATGCAAAGCAGGCGCTCACGACGGCACAGAACAACTATCAGGTGGCGGTTGCGACCCTCAACAATGTCATCGGTCTGCCGACGGATACGGAACTGCAAATTGATGATGAGCTGCGCTATACGAAATACGATCTCGCACTTGAAGACTGCACGGACTACGGACTTCTCTACCGTGCGGATGCAGCGGCAGCACATTATGCGGTAAAACAGGCAGAGGCGAGCGTACGTGCGGCAGAGGCGGGCTATCATCCGACGGTCAGTGCAGCGGCAACACGCTCAATTGCGGGCGAGAATGCCTTTAAGGACGATCATACGAGCAGTAATCAGTGGGCTGCGGGGCTGAGTCTGTCGTGGAATCTCTTCGACAACGGCGTGACCGCAGCGCAGGTACGTTCTGCAAAGGCGTCGCTGCGCAAGGCGGAAGAGGCGCGTGCCGCGACAGAGGAGCAGGTTCGTCTCGATATACGTACGGCATATTTGAATCTGCGTGCAGCGGAGCAGAACATCGCGACGACGGAGACAGCAGTTGCGCAGGCAGAGGAAAATTATAAAATTGCACGTGTACGCTATAATGCAGGCGTAGGGACGAATCTTGAGGTCATGCGTGCATCGGACGATTTGACGACGGCGCGCATGAACTACTATACGGCGCTCTATTCCTACAATACGGGAAAGGCGACCCTCGATAGTGCGATGGGCGTTCCCGTCGATCTTGATGCCATGCAGTACCGCGCGGCGGAGGAAGAAGGCAAGCGTGCCAAAGGAGCACGTGAGGCGGCGCGGCTGCATGATGACGCGCTCTTTGAGACCCCGAAGGGGGATACCGTACGTGAGACGCCCGGCGTTCCTACATCTGCGTCAGCAGCGCAGGCAGTACAGCATGTAAATGCAGCGCACGACGCCTATGATAAGAGTATGAGCAAATAATAGGAGCGAATGATGCTCCCCGCAGAGGAGACCTATGAGACGGAAAGCGTATGTCGGGATTGCGATACTCGCCGCAATCCTTGTCTGCGCGGCAGCCGGCATCCACATCGTGCGCGCACAGGCGTTCATGACGCAGATCGGGGCGATGGCGGAGAGTCTCGCGGCGCAGACGCTCGGAACGGATGTGCACATCGGTGCGGTGCGGATTCTCTCGCTGCATGAAGTGTCGATCGACGATATTGTGATTTACGATAAGCAGGCGGAGGCTGTCCTGCGCGCCGATGAGGCGCGGGTGACGCTGCGCCTGCTTTCGTTGCTTTCGTCGCCCGAAGCATCTGTTGACGAGATTCGTCTTATAGGGGCACATGCGCATATTGTGCATCGTGCGGATGGGTCTTGGAATTATGCCGATTTGGTTCCGGAAACGACGGAGCCGAGTACCTTCACGGGGCGCATCCGTCTTGCGGATGCGGAGGCGGACATCACGGCCGACGGTCGTGCGGCGTCGGCAACAGGCATTACGGGGACAGTGGATATTGATCGCGGTGAAGCTGCATGGGATCTCGCCGGGGATCTCTCAGGCATAACGCTTCGGGTGCGGGGAGAGACGGCAGGGGGGACGCAGAAGCTCCTCTGTACGGCAGATGGTGCGGATCTCCTGCCCGTACTTGATCTGCTCCCGCAGGGAACACTTCCTGCAGAAATCACAATTCACACGCTCCGTGCTTCTCACATTGAGGGGCTGATGACGCGCACGGACGGCGTACTTGCGTTAGATGGACGCGCGGACGGGCTGGAAGGGACGGCGCTGCTCTATGGGACGGAAACAACGCTCCGGAGCGCAGCACTGCACTTTAACGAGCGAGAACTCTACATCGCGGCGACAGCGGAGGCAGAGGGGGAAACTGCGCGCATCGACGGAACGATCCGCTTTGACACGGAAGAGCCGTATCTCGATCTCAATGTGCGGGCACAGGATTTTGCCGTGGGGAAAATTCTCAAAAATGCGCCGTACGAAGGCGATGTTACGGCGGATGTCCGGCTGACCGGAACCGTGGGCGATTTTGCGGTCGCAGGCAAACTCACAGCGGCGCAGGGAACCGCTTACGGCGTACCGTTTACGGATGCATCGGCGGATGTCTCCTATGACGCCGGCGTCCTTTCGTTTCATGACCTCTCGGCATCGGCATTTGGCGGCACGATTGCGGGCGAGGGAAGGCTTGATACATCCGACCTTTCTTATATCGCGCATCTGACGACGAAGGGCGTGCAGCTCGCGCGGCTCTCTGCGGACGTCGATGCTGCTCTGCCGGTCGGCATTGAGGGAGCTCTTGATGCCGATCTCGGTATTGTCGGGCACGGCACGGATCGGACGGCGCTGTCCCTATCCGGCAGTGCCAACGTGATGAACGGCATGTACCGCAATATTCCTGTGGAACGTGCGAGCGCATCCTTTGCGATGCAGGGCGGGGACATCACGATCGATTTCCTCAGTCTCAATCTGCCGAATGATACGGATCTTGGCATCGAGGGGCAGATTATAGGCGGGTCTGCGCTTGATCTGCGCTTTTACGGCGGTCACGTCGATCTCTCTTTGCTGAATCGACTTGACGACCGCATCAATTGTTCCGGATTCTCGGATTTCAGCGGGACGGTGCGCGGCGATATCCATGACCCTCAGGTCACACTGCAGGTGTCGGCAACGCGCGGCACATTGATGTATCAGCCGTTTGACAGCTTAATCTTCCGCGCAGAGGGCTCTCTCTCCGGGGTTGGTATCCATGATTTTTCAATGGAACGAAATGGGCGCGTGGTCTGGCTTGTGAACGGTACGGTCGGTTTTACAGGCGCACGCAATATTGATCTGCAAATCGACACCATCGGCGCGCGTATGGAGGACGTCGCGGCTCTTGTGGCACCGGATCAGCCGATCACGGGCAACATCGATAATATCATCAAATTCACAGGAACCCTCGATAACCCCCATGCCGTCGGCTATGTGCATTTCTACCGCGGCAGCTACGGCGGTGTCCTCCTCTCAGGGGTGGACGGCGACTATTTCATGGAGAACGGCATCATTCGTCTGCAGGTGTTCCATATCTTCTCACCGATGGTCGATATGGTGCTGAACGGAACCGTTACGTCACAAGGGATTCTTGACCTTGATGCCGAGGTGCGTGATCTTGACATGAAGCGGTTCCAACACAAACTCCCCTATGAGGTGGAGGGACACGGCACGTTTGACGGTAAGATTGTGGGCTCTATCTCTCATCCCATTTTCCGCGGAGATCTCAAAGCGGACCGCATCGTGATGAACGGCACCGAGCTGACGGAGATTCGGAGCATCGTTCATTATGAAAACGGTATCGTCGAGATGGATCATATCGGATTCCGTCAGGGCGAGTCCGGCAGTGTGACGGCAAATCTGCGTTACGATACGCAGACGGAAGCCCTGCACGGGACGATGGATATGGAAAACTTTGATGTGGGAGCACTCCTCGCGCTTGCAGATCAAAAAGAGGATCGCATCGCGGGTAAAATTACCAGCCGTGCATCCTTTGGCGGAACCCGGGACAACCCGTCCGCCGTGCTGACGGGGACAATTTCAGAGGGGACGGTCGCGGGCTATCCCGTGACCGACGTCGCAGTGGATATTTCATATGTCAACCATGTATTGACGATCAAGACGCTCGCGGGGAAACAGGGAAGCGGAACGTTCTCCGCTGCGGGAACGGCTGATTTTTACGGCACGTCGAACGTGAACATCACAGCGTCGGATATTGCGCTTGGCATGTTCACCGGTCTCGCAGGCATCCCCGACGAGGTGACGGGAACGGCATCGGCCGCAGTGCATATCGGGGGCAATACGCAGAGTCCCGAGGTGGATATGAATCTCACGGCAGTGAACGGCGGCATTCGCGGTTCCGCCTTTGACGAGCTGACGGGAGCGGCACAGCTGCGCGGCTCCGTCATTGAACTCAGCAGCCTTACGGTGAAAAAAACGATCGACGGTGTTGTCTATACGGCAAGTGCCCATGGAAAACTGCCCGTGCGCGCCCTGACGGCGGAGCGCGGAGAAACGCTCAGCTCCTACGAGCAGATCGATCTCACGCTGTCGCTCGACAACGCCGATCTCTCGCTGCTGCCTGTGTTCTCCAATAGTGTGGAATGGGCGCTCGGAAAGACGGAGGGCGGCCTGCATGTGCAGGGATCGCTCGCGGCACCGCGCATTGAAGGTTCTCTGCGCGTTGTGGGCGGTGCCGTTAAAATTAAGGGCGTAGAAATTCCTATAACAGAAATGCAGGTGCAGATTGATGCACTCGGGGATTCCATTGCCGTGCGCACCTGCACGGGACGGATGGGATCGGGCGGCTATATGCTGACGGGACAAACAAAGCTGAGCGGCGTCCGTCCGACTGCCTACGATTTCACACTTGTCATGAACGCACTTGAGCTCAAAACATCGTTCTACGACGGACCTTTTACCGGGACGCTGCATCTCACGAAGGATACCTATTGGGGAGAGACGCTGCCGAAGATTTCGGGCACGATCGATATTGGCCGCGCGCTCATCTCCATTCCATCACTTCCGGATACGGAAGATACGCTGCCGAATATCATCCTGGATGTGGATCTTTCGGTCGATCGCCATGTGCATTTCTTTAGTCCAAATCTCTACGATATGCATCCCTCGGGGCATGTGCATTTTGGCGGGACGACCCGGCATCCGCGCACGACGGGACAGATCAGTGTGCGGCGCGGCGATACGGTCAGCTATCTGCGCACAGTGTTCAAGATTCGCGAGGGTACGGCGACGTTTAATCAGATGGAGTCGTTCCTCCCGGAGATCGATTTCTATGCGCAGGCGCAGCTCTCCCGCACGCGGGTATACCTCTCTGCACACGGACCGCTCGATCATATGGATTTCAAGTTGGGGTCATCGCCGGAGATGTCCGAAGAGGAGATTATTCGGATGCTCACATTGCGCAGTGCCTATAACAATGGAGAGAGCGGCATCACGGCGGCAGATCTGTTGTCGATCGGGCTTCAGATGAGCATCCTTTCAGAGGTGGAGGATACGGTGAAGAACTTCCTCCGGCTCGATGTGCTCCGCATTTCGAGCGGCAGCGGTGCGCTGTTTGAAACCAAGGATGATGAGGCGATCAAAAAACATGAGGACGAGTATAACATCGAGATGGGTAAATATCTTGGCGACCGCGTGCTTGTCCGCTATGTACAGGGACTTGGCGGCGCGGCAAATAAGCATCGCTATGGCGTTCAGTATGATTTCAATGATAAATTCGGCATATCCTACGATCGCGACGAAAGCGGGAAGCATCTGCTCGGCGTAGAGGCGCGGATTCGGTTCTAGAATATGCTTCAGGAAAAGGGGTGAGACCATGTTTGCAGATTATGTGAAAAAACTCTCCGCCGTCGAGAAACTGCGCCCCGACGAGGAGCGTGCGCTCTGGCGCGCCTATAAGGAGAAGGGAGACGAGGGGGCGCGGCGGCGCATCATCGAGGCATATCAGCCGCTCGTCTTTCGGGAGGTGATGCCGTATCGTGCACTGCCTGCCGTCATGGATGCGGTACAGGAGGGAACCATCGGTCTCATTGAGGCGGTCGAGCGCTATGACCCGGCGCGCGGTGTTGCCTTCAGCCTCTATGCGGTACACCGGGTGCGCGGATGCATTCTTGATTTCCTGCGGCGTGAGGGAACGGTGGATCTCCCCTGTCTCGAGGCATCGGATGAAATGCATGAGACAGCAAAGGAACTGATCGCCGCCGTGCAGCCCTCCGTCCCCGAGCTCGCAGAGCATCATGCGCTCGTCGGTGTGCTTGGTGATGCGATGGCACGTCTGCCGCTGCAGGAGCGCCGCGTCTTGGAGGGCGTTACCATCGGCGGAACCGGGGCGCAGACGATGGCGCAGATGCTCGATGTGACCCCCGCGCATATCTATCGGCTGCAGCAGAGCGGCATTCGCCGCATACGCGGAATGCTCTCGCGTTTTATGCAGTATTGGTAAGACTTGAATCTATTACCCTGCTTGTAGTATAATCTAAGATATCTGTGCAAAAGGAGGTGCGGCGATGGATGCGGATCGCCAAGAACGGCAGAAGTCTATCTGTGCTGCCCGTGACTGGCTCTCGGGTGCGGCGGATGCCATTGCGGGTGAGGACGACCTCGCAGGTGATCTGAAGGTCATGCTCGCGCATGCGGAGCTCTCTCGTCTCGCCGCAGCGCGCAGAAAACGAGTGCGCCGCGTCCTGCGGTGGCTCGTTCCGCCCCTTGCGGCAGCGGCCGTATGGGCGGTGGTGTCGTGGAGCGGAGCACCGCCCGCAGAGCGGGCGCAGGCAGTACCGCCCCCACCCGCTGCTCCGCCGCAGGAGCAGCGCATTGAGACACGTGCACCTGTGACGGTACCTGTGCAGACGGAACAGGCGGCACATACCGCCGCGGAAACCGAGGGAGCAGCGCAAACGGCAGCAGCCCCCTCCGCACCGCAGGAGGAGCGTGTGCCAAACGCCGCTCAGCCGCAAGAGACGCAGGCGCCGGCGCCGCAGACAGGTTCCCATGAGACGATTCCCACCCGCGACATGCAGCGTCTGATGCAGGTCGGCGGTAAGATTTTAAGAGAATAGCCGAGTAGGAGGTTTCCCTTTGAACAGTAAAAGATATCAAAGACTTGCATGTGCCGTAGCTCTTGGACTTGGTGTGTCCGCATCCGGACTCCCGCATGGATTTGCGGCAGAGGAGACACAGGACGCTGGTGCGGCAAGCGCCGCCGCAGAGATGGCAGGAACGCCTGTGCCCGCGGCAGCGGAGACTGCCCCCGCACAAGCTGAGCCATTGACCACCGGCGATACCGTTGTATCAACGGATGGGCGTGCAGCGGCATGGGCGGAGAAACGTCCCGCTGAGGAAGCGATCGAGAGCAGCATGATGTCCGTTGTTGGAAAAACCATTGTGGAGATCAACTTCAAGGGTGCAGCCGAGGCGACCGAGTCGGCGGCACGCGGCGCATTGACACTGCACGTTGGAGATACGGTGACGGAGGAGGGACTGACGAAAGACCGCGATGCGATCTATGCTACGGGCTATTTTTACGACCTCTATCCCGTATTTGAATCCGTGCCGGAAGGGATTGTACTCACCTACTATGTCCTCGAGAACCCGCTGCTCAAGGAAGTGAAGATTGAGGGCAATACCGCCGAGTCTACGGAGACCCTGATGGGGCTTATCACGGTGAAGCAGGGGGAGCTGCTGAACTCGCGTACCTTACAGGAAAACGTGCAGGCGATTCAGGAGAAATACCGCGCAGACGGTTATATTCTCGCAAAGATCACGGATCTCAACATCGCACAGGACGGCACGCTCACCATTAAAATCAGCGAGGGCAATCTTGAGGGGTACAAGGTCAAGGGGAATAAAAAGACAAAGGATCGTGTGATCCTGCGTGAGATGCGTCAAAAACCTGGCGAGCCGTTCAATGCGAACATGGCGCGCCGCAGTATGCAGCGTGTCTACAATCTTGGCTACTTCGAGGATGTCAATGTTAAGATGAACCCCGGTATTGAGCCGAATGCGGTCATCATGGAGATTGACGTTAAGGAGAAGCGCACGGGATCGTTCGGTATCGGTGCAGGGTACTCGAGTCAGGACGGCATGGTCGGTATGATCAGCATCAGCGACACGAACTTCCGCGGCGTGGGCGATACCATCAGCATCAGCTACGAGATGAGCGGCGACGATACGGATGCACGCGGCTATACGTTCATGTACCGCCGTCCGTGGCTCGATAAAAAGGAGACTGCGGGGACCCTGCGTCTCTACAACCGCACCTACGAATATGACGACTATGATGCGAACGGCAATCACAAGGAGTCGTTCATGCGCAAGTATGCGGGCGGAGAGTTCACGCTCAGCCGTCCGATGAGCGAGTATTCGACCAACTTTATCACCCTGCGCAACCGTAAGGACGAATATGTCAAACATACGGAGACGGGCAATGCGGGCGATCGCAGCGGCGATATGGTTTGGCGCAAGAAGAACTTTGGAACGACGCGCAGCATTACGCTCGAACATGTGACGGATACGCGCGACAATGTCTATGAGCCTACGATGGGCGCACGTGCCTCGATCTCGGCGGAGTTTGCAGGTTTTGGCGGTGACTTCAGCTTCCGGAAATACACGATCAGCGACACGCATTATTTCAAGGTGGGACACGCGCAGGTCTTTGCTGTGCGGGGACAGTACGGCATCGGCAGCGGGTCGATCTCGGAGTACAACCAGTACCGTGTCGGCGGACAGGATACGATTCGCGGCTACCGTGAGGATCAGTTCCGCGGCGACCGCATGGCGCTTGCCTCGATTGAATACCGCTTCCCGATCGTCTCGAAGGTGACGGGCGCACTCTTCACTGATTTTGGCGGTGCGTGGGACAGCGGCTTTAAGCCGTCCAATATGCACGGCAGCGTCGGCATCGGGCTCGGGCTCAATACGCCGATCGGTCCGCTGCGCCTTGACTATGGGCGCGGCTCGCAGGGCGGACGCGTACACTTCCGCGTCGGCGGCACGTTCTAATGCGTGGGGGGCATCCCCCGGCGGTACTTCCGGGGTGGGTGCGTGCATTCGTATGCCTGCTCGTTCTCTTCTGCGCATCGCCCGTCTTTGCGGGAGAGCTGCGGGTGGATGGGGCGACGGCAGTTGTGACGGGAGCGCAGCCTATCCCACCGCTCGTACGTGCGCGCATGGAGCGCACGGTCGCGGCAATCGCGGCGGAACGCATGGAAGGACGGCGGATCTCTGAGATTGCTCCTGCAGAGGAGGAGCAAATCATCGGTGCGGTCTTTGACCGCCTGCTCGTCGGCTATACCGTCACCGGAGTGCATGTCCGACCGGATGTATCCGCTGTTGTTGAGATCACGCTTGCCCCGTGGGCGGACACGATTACGTCGGTCACGGTCACGGCAGAGGTGGAGGGAATGCCTCCCGCGGTGGAGGCGCTCGTGCGAGAGGATTTGACCGGCGCGGGGCAGGTCTTTTCCGATGCGCTCATTGGCCTGCCTGTTGCGGCGACGGACTGGGCGTCAGGCGCGTTAAAGCGCCGATTGACAGATTATATGGAAGAACACCTGCCGTCGTTTCGTGCGGATTATGATATCGATGTGGATCGGACGGCACATGTGCATCTGACGGTTTATCCGCGGCTGCCCGTTGTGCGGACGGTCGATCTTTCGATGCGCTCCGACACCATACCGAACGTAATGCTGCTCACGCGGCGCTCTGTCCTGGAGGCGGAGGTCAACCGCCTGGTGGGTGTGCCGGTTGCCTTTATCGAGCAGCACCGCACGGATTTTGAGCGGCAGCTTTCCGGTGTGATTGACAGCGGGAGTGACTTTCGACGGCTGCATCTGGTTTCGCATGTTGAGATCACGCCGGGCGAGCGCATGAGCGTTATGTGCCGTACGGATACGACGCGCTATCGGCTGCGCCTTACTGGGTGGCTTGATATTGGGCGTTCGGCGCAGGGGAACGACCACACACGGCGCAATCTGAACGTGCGTCTGCACGCAGGGCAGATGCTCAGTGCTCGCGAGGAACTCTATGTGGAGGCGGATGTTGCTCCGGAGGATGTTCGCTTTGACGGGCGGATCGGCTATGCCCGCACACTCCTGCCGCATTTAACGGGAGAACTGCGCTGCGACCTGCGTGGGGGGGAACTCTCTGTGGCGGGTTTGTATGCATTTCATCCGCGCTGGCTGCTTCGCTATGAGCACTTCACGGAGAGCGGCACAGGGGAATTCGAACTGCGCTATAAGCTGCACGACTTCCTTAGCCTTGCGGGGTTCGTTGACCGACACGATGCATGGCTCCGATTGATTGGCAACTTCTAGGGAAAACTGCCGTACAATAGGGGAGAGGAGGCGCAGACTGCATAGTGAAACGAATTTCCATTGTTGTTCCCGTTTATAACGAGGAGGGGAACATTGCGCATTTTGCGCACAGCATCGCCGTCGTAATGGCAGCGCTCCCCTATGATTACGAACTCCTCTTTGTGGACGACGGCTCCCGCGACGGCAGCAGGGAGATCCTCCTGGAACTCGGCGCGGCGGATCGACACGTGCAGTCGATCTTCCTTGCGCGTAATGCGGGGCACCAGATCGCGCTGACCTGCGGCATCGACCATGCGGACGGTGACGCCGTGATCACGATGGACGGCGACATGCAGCATCCCCCCGAACTTTTGCCCAAACTCATCAAAAAATGGGAAGAGGGCTTTGAGATTGTACAGACCGTACGTCTGACGACCGAGGGCGTGTCCATCCTCAAACGTCTGACGTCAAAATATTACTATCGTCTTCTCAACGCACTTTCGGATGTAGAGATTCAAGAGGGCGGGTCGGATTTCCGTCTGATGGACAGGAAAGCCGTCCTTGCACTGCGCCGTTACCGCGAACATGCACGGTTCATCCGCGGTATCGTCGGCTCGATGGGATTTCGTAAGACAATTGTGGAGTTTGTGGCACACGAGCGATTCGCCGGGCAGTCGAAGTTCTCCCTGCATAAGATGATTTCGTTTGCACTCGACGGTATCCTTGCGTATTCGGTGCAGCCGCTGCGCGCCGCGTTCTACGTTGGAATGCTCTCGGCGCTCTTTTCCGTACTGCTCTTCCTGCATGTTCTCTTTGAGACCATGCGCGGTGAGACGGTGCCGGGATGGTCGACTATCGTCGTCTGCTGTGCTTTTTTCGGCGGGATGCAGATGATGATGCTCGGCATCTGCGGAGAATATATCGCGCGCATCCTGCAGGAGGTCAAAAACCGCCCGCTCTACCTCATCGCGCAGGATAACCGGCAGGGGGCGGCGAAAGAGGAGGAGGTATGAACGACAGTCTGAAATACGGCGGCACGCTCTTTCTGCTCGCCGTCCTCTATTTTTGGGGCAACGCTGCCCTGCCCGTTACGGCACCTGTCGAGGTGAACTATGCCGAGACCGCGAAGGAAATGCTCGCTGCGGGGGATTATCTCTCGCCGCAGATCTATGGCAATTATTGGTATGATAAGCCCATCTTCTTTTACTGGGAGCTGATCGCGGCGTTTTCTGCGTTCGGTGTGACAGATTTTGCCGCGCGGTTTTTCCCCGCCCTCTTCGGTGTTTTCGGGCTTCTCTTGACTTACGCCTTTGCGCGGCGCCTCTATGACGAGCGGACAGCCTTTTGGTCGACGCTGGTCCTCGGCTCCTGTGTGCTCTATGCCGTGCTTGCGAAGCTCATTCTTACGGATATGAGCCTTTTTGTCTTTTTTGGGGGGACGCTTGCGGCGTTTTTCCTCGGCTACGAAACGGGCGGGCGAGGATATTTCTACGCCGCGTATGCCTGTGCGGGATTGGCGACATTGACTAAAGGACCCATCGGGATTCTCCTGCCCGGTCTGGTTATCTTCGTATTTCTCGTACTGCGGCGGGACTTTGGTGCACTCGTGCGCATTCGGATTCTGACGGGGCTCGCGGTCTACCTCGCGGTCTGCGCACCGTGGTACTGTTATATGTATCTGACGCACGGCGCAGATTTCGTGAATACGTTCCTGGGAATTCACAATGTCCTGCGCGCGACGGTCTCCGAGCATGCACAGTGGAACGTGTGGTATTTCTATCTCGGTATCTATTTCCTCGGTATGTTTCCGTGGAGCTTTGCGCTGCCGCTCGCACTCTTTCGCGCGTGGCGCGTGAGCACTGCGATCGATGTGCGCGCGCAGTTCCTGCTCGTTTGGGCGATTGTTGTGCCGCTGTTCTTTCAGTGCATGGCGACGAAGTACCCGACATACAGCTTCCCCGCTTTTTTGCCGACGGCGATTCTCACGGCGCGTCTGTTGCTGCAAAATCCTCGCGTCCTGCGTGCTGCGGGGACGGTGGGCGTCGGGATGTACCTCGCCGTGGTGCTCCTCGTGACGAACTACGCGATGCACGACGGGCATTTCAGCGGGAAGGAAGCGGCGGCGCTCATCCGCCCGCAGATGCAAGCCGACGATCTGCTCGTTTGTTACGGCGACTATACGGCGACCGTTCCGTACTATACGGGGCACACGATGTATGAGCTCGCGGCGCGCGAGGAGATTGCGGTGCGTGCACCAAAGGAGATGAGCTGGAACAGCAAGAACGTTATGCCGTTCCTTCCGCTCGACGAGCTGCCGCGTGACCGCACGGTCTATCTTGTGGTGGAGCGGCACGCCTTCGACGCTTTTACCGAGAATTTTGCGGCGGAGGAGTGGGAGCTGCTTGGCGAGATGCCTGCGCAGAAGACGAAGCTGCGCATCTACCGGCGTGCGGCACAGAAGGAGTAAGCGGTTTTATGTGTTTATCTTGCGGAATTACGCCGTATGGTGTATGATTGAGACATAACTATTCTGCGGGGAATTTTTAGGAGAGTTGTGCCCGCAAGGGCACGGAGAAAGAGGGGAAGCCATGGTGAACATTAAAAAGCAAGGTCTTGCAGCCGCCGTCTTTGTTGTCTCGTCCATGCTGATCATGGGCTGCGGAGGAAAGTCCGCGGAGCGTGTGCCGGGATCGGGGGCTCTTCAGGGAGAGCGCGACCCGCAGCAGGTGATTACCGCCGAGAATTTTGCTTCTATCGAACCGGGGATGACGCGCGGCGATGTCGAGGCAATGTACGGAAAGGGACGCCACGTTGGCAAGAGTATCGAGAGCGGCGTCTACACGGATACCTATGAGTGGCAGGACGGTCCCTATAAAGTGGTCACATGCACGTTCCTGCATGAGAATTGGCTCAACAATCCGCTCTCTTATCCGCGGCTCGTCAGCAAGGAGCTCCGTGCAACGGATGAGATTGCCGAGACGGTGAACGGTTCCGTGACCAAGGCAAAATACGATACGCTCACCTACGGGATGAACCTTGTGGGCGTACGCTATGCGCTTGGTGCGGACGGAACAAAGCTCGGCGAGAGCGTCGTCCCGGGAGCCGAGACAGAGATCTACGGGTGGGCGGTACCCAACGGACGCGTAGCCCGCGTGACCTTTCAAGACGATAAGCTGATCGCGATGAATCTTGAAAACGCGCTTTCCTCTTATCGCAAAGTAAAATGATATTGAATTGCGGCGCACTCTTTGTTATAATGAGTGCATTCGGCATTCGTGCCGGAGTTTCTTAATAGGAAAAGGAGATTTTTTCATGATCAAACTTGAGAAGAAGCAGGTTAAATTCATCAGCATCCTCATCGCCGTCGTCTTCGTCGGCTCGGTGGTCGCGCTCGCGCTCACGCAGAGCGGCTCGGGCATTGCGTCGGCGGCGTCGTCCGCGGTCGGTGTTGTGGACTACCGTCAGGTCGGCAGCCAGCATCCGCAGCTCGCGGCGGCCAGTGCAGAGATGCAGAAGGCTGCGCAGGAGGCACAGGCGGATTTTGAGTCGAAGTCGGCAAACATGAATGATCAGGAGAAATCCGATTACTATCAGCAGACGAGTCAGCGCCTTCAGCAGAAGAATGAAGAGCTGATGGAGCCGATTGAGAAGAGCATTCAGGACGCTGTGAAGAGCGTCGCGGAGAAGAAGGGACTCTCCGTCGTCATCGATAAGGGCGCTGTGGTCTATGGCGGACAGGACATCACGCAGGATGTCATCAAGCAGCTCAGCAAGTAATCCACATCCTACGATATTGACATGCGCATATGTACCGGGCAGAGCGCTGCTCGGTACATTTTTATAGGAAAGCGCGGGAGGAGACGGGCGTATGCGCGAACTTTGGCACACAAGGCGCGGGCAGATTCTTGCGGGGGGAGCGGCGCTGCTGCTGATTCTCCTGCTCCTCATGTTCCTCACTCCCAAAAAAGAGCATGCTTCCGAAGAGAGCGATATTGCTTTTCTTCGAATCACGGAGGTACTCGCGGCACACCCCGCCTATGAACGTCTCGTGCAGCTTCGCGCCGAGGAACGCATGCTTTCGCTGCGCATAGAGGATATGCCGACCGCACAGGAGGTTACTCCGCCTGATGCAGATCCCGCGCCATTTGATGACTCCGTGTGGCAAAAGAACGCGCAGACTGTCATCGGGGCGCGCGTCGCACTTGAACGCGAACGCAAACGCCTGATGGAGGTCTATGCAAAGGAAACGGAGGCGGACTACAAGGCGCGCAGCAAGGCGATCGACGACGAGTATCTGAACGCGATCCTCAACCTCAACCTCAAGATCGACAATCAGCGCGCCATGCACGGGCTGCGCGTCTCCGAGGAGGAGCTCGCCCGCGAGCGTGCGGGCTGGGAGCAGCAGCTAGATGCACTTAAGACCGAGCGCGGGGCTCGTCAAATTGCGCTCTACAATGCGTGGCGGGACGAGATTGCGGCACGTGTCGCGGCGCGCATCGAGCCGCAGGAGGCGGCATGGACGGCGCGCGCGGGGGAGACCGTCGCCGCACAGAAAGCGGAGGCGGATCGTCTGCGCGCCGCAGCGGAGGAACGCGGCGCGCAGATGATGAAGCGTGCGCAGGAGGCACAGGAAGCGCGCAGTGCGGCGGCGCAGCGCGCCCTGCGCTTGGCGCAGGTACGCAGCAGTGCGGATGCCCTTGAGGAGCAGATTTTACGCGACGTGCGCAGCCGCGCGGCAAAGCTCGCGCTCATGCACAAGTTCTCCCTCGTCCTCGCCGCGCCCGAGGAGCGCGCCGCGGCACATCTGCCGGGGGCAGATACATTTGCTCCCGTGCGGCGAACTCCGCTTGTCTCCGTGACGGCGCGTGATATCACCGCGGAGATGGTGCAGGAAATGCAGAGCATCAAAGAATGAAAGGAACTTTATCCATGAAATATTTCAGCGCAGCCCCTGCGGCTGTCCTTCTTGCGGCAAGTATCTTTACGGCAGGCTGCGGCCAGGTGCATGTCGGCACGGTCGATCGTGAGCGTGTGCAGAATGAAGCACCGCAGCTGCAATCTCTCGTTGCGGAAGCCAATACGAAGCTCGCCGAGGCACAGGCGGAGGCACAGCAGCGGTTCCAGGCGAACCCCAATATGACGCCGGAGGAAGCACAGCAGGTACAGATGGACGCCCAACGCAAGATGGCGGGGCTGAACCAAGTCTACAGCGTTCAGCTCGAACAGAAGATGAACGTTGCGATCCAAGAGATCGTGAAAGATAAGAAACTCGACGTCGTGATGGACAGCTCAAAGAAGTACCCGACCGTCATCTCCGGCGGCACAGATCTGACCGATGAAGTCATTCAAAAACTTCAATAAAAGGGGAATCATGCATGGAAAAGACAGTCAGTGAGATTGCTGTACTGGTTGGCGGCAGAGCGGGCGGCGACACCGGACGCATCATAAAAAGCCTTGCCGCTCTCGATGAGGCGGGCGTGAACGATCTCGCCTTTGCCGTGCCCCCGCATATTGATGAGGCACGCGCCTGCGAAGGGCGCGTGGGTGCCCTCCTTCTGCCCGGCGGCACGGAGGGCTTTTCGTGTGCGGTGATCTATGTGGACGATCCCAAGGCTGCGTTTGCAAAGCTGCTCGCGATCTTTACCCCTGCGATCGACCACCCGGTCGGTGTGAGCGACGAGGCCTACATCGGCGCAGGCGTCCGCATCGGCGCGGGCGCGACCGTCCTGCCCTTTGCCTATGTGGACGACAACGCTGTGATCGGCGCAGGCGTGACGCTCTATCCGCATACCTACGTCGGGCAGTACAGCGAGATCGGCGACGGGACGACGCTCTACCCGAACGCCGTTGTGCGCGAGCACTGCCGCGTCGGGGCGCGCTGCACGATTCACAGCTGTGCGGTCATCGGCGCGGATGGCTTCGGCTTTACGACGGAGCGGGGCGTACATACAAAGGTGCCGCAGGTCGGCGGCGTCGTCATCGAGGACGACGTTGAGATCGGTGCCCATGTCGGCATCGACCGTGCGACACTCGGCGCAACTGTCATCGGCAAGGGGACGAAGATCGACAACCTCGTCCACATCGGGCACAACTGCAATATCGGGGCGAACTGCCTTATCGTCGCGCAGACAGGCATCTCCGGCTCGACGAAGGTTGGGCACAACGTCACGTTCGGCGGGCAGGTCGGCACGGTCGGACACATCAACATCGGCGCGAATTCGGTCTATGCCGCGCGCTCGGGCATCATCGGCGACATGCCGGAGGGAACGTTCGGTGCGGGCTTCCCCGTGCAGTCCCACGCGGAGTGGCTGCGCGTACAGGCGGCGATCCGCCGTTTGCCGGAAATGGCGAAAAAGCTGAAGGCGCTCGAAAAGAAGCTCTCCGGGGACGCCTGAGATGCTTTCCTACTATGCGGTAAAACTCCTCAGCCGTCTCATCTGTCTGCTGCCCCATACCGCGGCGATGCTGCTCGGCGAGGCGCTCGCAAAAATCGCATGGATCTTCGTCCCTGCAAAACGCAAGCGGCTCGCGCGCGAACAGATCATGCGCTGCCTGCATACGGACGCGGCGGAGGCGGATCGCATCGCGCGTGCGAGCAGCCTGCGATTTGGCACGATGCTCATGGAAGTGCTGCGTTTCCCGGTGATGAAGGAGCACATGTCGGACTATGTGACGATCGTCGGCGCGGTGGACGAGCTGAACGCCGTCATGGCGGAGGGCAAGGGCGCGATCTTTGCAACCTCACACAGCGGGAACTGGGAGCTCATGGGCGGTGCGTTCGCCTGCGCCGGCTATCCGCTCGTCGGCGTTGCGAAGAAGCAGTCCTCGGCGGGTATGGATCGCTTCATCAATGAGTACCGCACACTCGTCGGGATGCACATTACCTACAGCAGCAGTGTGCGTGAGATGTTCCGTATGCTTGCGGAGGGCTGGATCATCGGGCTCATCAGCGATCAGGATCCGAGCCTGCGTGACGGCATCATCATCAATTTTTTCGGACAGGAGACGAACGCGTTCACGGGCGCAGCGTCCATCGGACGGTTCCGGAGCGTTCCGATCTTCCCCGTGTTCATGCATCGGGAACCGAACGGTCGGCATGTGCTCCTCGTCGAGCCCGCGATCCGCGCGCCCAAGACCGAGGATAAGGAAGCGGATATCCGCCAAACGACGCAGTACATCAACGATCGTATCGAGGCATGGGTGCGGAAATACCCGGAGGAATGGTTTTGGCTGCACGATCGATGGAAATCTATTCGTGAGCGCAGCACTTGACAAGAATGAAATCAATGTTATAATAAGCGCGAATAATATAGAATATGCAGAGGGCGGCGTGCTTTTCCGAGACATGCCGCCCGTACTGTACGGGTTGGGTATCCGCAAGGATTTAATAGAGAAGCCGGGGCATTTCCGGCGCGGTCACGCCACCGTATTGGGGAGCAAATTTGCAGAAAAGCGCGATGTTTTTGCCGAAAGGAGAAAATGCGCGACTTTCGATTGAACCACTGAAGCTGTTGCTTTGGGAAGGTGCAAAGGCGCTGTGAACCTGAGCCGGGAGAACTGCCCTACCGACAGTCACCGTTTGACCCACGAGCGATGGGGAGGGGATTTGCAGCGCCGGCAGAGCATTGACCGCATTCGTGCCGCAGGTCGGCGCGTAGAATCCACCAAAGGGTGGATTTTTTTATTGTTCGGAGCATTATAACAAGGAGTTATCGGCGTTATGCATATCGCCTTTTATACGAATGTATCGCGAGATTATTATATGGCGGGGCGGCTTGCGCTGCCGGAGGGCATCTCCTGTGCGGCGTACTATGTGCAGGGGGAGGACGACTGGTCGCCCGCGCATATGCGTGTCTCGGCGGCGGCGGACGCCGTGCTCTTCCTATGGATGGGAACGGGGCTTGACCGCCCCTTCCTCCGGCATGCCTCCGCCTATCTCCTGCGCGCGCAAAAATGCCATGCGTTCCTTGTCGAAAACAGCGGAGCGGAGCGTATTTCGCATGGGATGACGGACGACGATCTCATGGAACTGCGCCGCTATTTCCGGTTCGACGGAGAGGAGAATGTGCGCGGCGCGATGCTCTATCTCGCGGCTCGGTTCGGCGGCTATGAGGGAGATGTGCCCGCGCCGCAGGAACAGCCATGGCACGGCGTATGGCATCCCGATTATGACGGGGACTGTGCGGACATCGCGGCGTACTGCGCGGCGCATGTCGACCCCGCACGTCCGACGGCGGGCATCGTATTCTACCGCTCCGAGTGGATCATGGGCGATTTCACCTATCACACGGCGCTCGTGCGCGCTTTTGAAGCGGCGGGGCTGAACGTCATCCCTGTATTTACGAATACGCTTGCGAACGCAGAGCTCGGTTCGCCGCCGTTTGCGGAGACGCTGCACCGTTACTTTTACCGTGACGGGGAGCCGGCGGTCGACGTGGTCGTGAGCTGTTTGAAATTTTCCCTGCACGCGGCGGGGACGCCGATCGAAGAACTCGTACGGCTCGGTGTGCCGTGGCTGCAGGCGTATACGATACTCGCCGAGCGCGTGGAGTGGGAGGACTCCCTCATCGGGATGAACGCGATGGAGGTCTCCATCAGCGTGAGCCTGCCGGAGTTCGACGGCGCTATCCACGCCGTGCCGATCGCGGCGAAACAGCGCATGGAGGACGGGCTGTCCGTCTATGTCGCGCTCCCCGAGCGCATGGAGCTCCTCGCGCGGCGGGCGCATCGCTATGCCGTATTGCGGCGCAAAGAGAATGCCGAGAAGAAGATAGCGGTCATTTTCCACAACTACCCGCCGACGAACGCGAGCATCGGCAGCGCGGCGGGACTGGACTCGCCCGAGAGCGTCGTGCGTCTCCTACGCGCGATGAAGGAGGCGGGCTATCGTGTCGAGAACATCCCCGAGACGGCGCAGGCGCTCATGGACGAGATCACGGCGCAGGCGACGAACGACCGCCGCTATCTGACCGACGCGCAGATTCAAAATGCCTGCGGGCGTCTCCCGTCGGCGGATTACCGCGATTACTTTGAAACGCTCTCCGCACGCGTTCGGGAGCGCATGTGCGTCGACTGGGGCGAACCGCCGGGCGATGTGCTCGTCGCGGACGATGCCTTTATCCTGCCCGGCATCGAAAAGGGAAATATCCTCATCACGATACAGCCGCCGCGCGGATTCGGCGAAGATCCGGGGAAACTCCTCCACTCGCCCGACGCCGCGCCGACGCATCACTATCTTGCGTTCTATCACTGGCTGCGCACGGTACGCCGTGTGGACGCCGTTGTACACGTCGGGACGCACGGCTCGCTTGAATGGCTCCCGGGCAAGAACGCGGGACTCTCGCCCTCGTGCTACCCCGACATCTCCATCGGCGACCTGCCCGACATCTATCCCTACTGGATGACGATTGTCGGCGAGGGCATTCAGGCGAAACGGCGCGGCGCGGCGTGTCTCATCAGTCACCTCTCGCCGCCGATGAGCCTTGCGGGGGCGTGCGACGATATTGCGGAGCTCGAGCGGGCGCTCGACGAGTACGGGCATTTTGCCCGCACGCAGCCCGAATCGGCGGATGCCGCCGCAGAGCTTGTGCGCGAAGCGGCGCGCGCGGCGCATCTCGAGGACGAGGTGCCCGAGGAAGAGGACTTCGAATCGTATGCGCTGCGTCTGCACAACTACATCACCGACCTCAAGAATCTCCAGATTCGTACGGGGCTTCATGTGCTCGGACGGATGCCGCCCGAGGACGACCTTGTCGATTATGTGAAATCCCTCGTTCGCATGGACAACGGCGACATTCCCGCACTGACGCGCGTGCTCGCCGAAGGGCAGGGATATGACTACGACGCTCTGCTCGATGTGGGCGGGACACTGCTTCCCGACGGGACAACCTACGGGATGGCGCTTGACCGCCTTGAGCAGTTGGGAACACGGCTCGTCGCCGCATTGATGGCGCAGGATTTCGCGCCGGATGCCGTGGATGCGGTTATGGAAACGCTGAGAGAGGAGGAATGCAATGCGGAGATGCGGGCGCAGCTTCCGCGCGTCCTCTCCTATATCTGCACGGATATCGTGCAGAATTTGCGGCGCACGGACGAGGAGATCACGCATACGGTAACGGCGCTCTCGGGCGCATATATCGAGCCTGCGCCGGGCGGCGCGCCGTCGAGCGGCGGGGCAGATTTGCTCCCGACGGGGCGCAACTTCTTCGGCATCGACCCGCGCACACTCCCCTCGCCCGCGGCGTGGGAGCTGGGAAAGCAGCTCGGTGACGCCGTGATTGAGGACTATATTCGTGAGGAGGGGCATTATCCCGAGGCGGTCGGCATCGTTCTCTGGGCGGGCTCAAACATGCGCAGTCACGGACAATGCATCGCCGAGTTCCTCTACCTCATGGGCATACGCCCCGTATGGCAGCAGCCGAGCGGACGCGTGCGCGCCATCGAGGTCATCCCGCTCGCAGAGCTCGGGCGTCCGCGCATCGACGTTACGGGGCGCATCAGCGGACTGTTCCGCGATACCATGCCCGACGGCGCGCGCTGGCTCGACGAGGCGGCACGCATGGCGGGCGCGCTCGACGAATCCCGTGAGGAGAACTATATCCGCAAACATATGGAGGAGGACACCGCGGAGCTGATCGCCGCGGGCGAAAATGAAGCGACCGCATGGGAAAAGGCGTCCTACCGTATCTTTGGCGACCCGCCCGGCGCATACGGCGCGGGCATCGGCGCACTGCTCGAATCCAAGGAGTGGGAAACGCTTGACGATCTCGCCGCCGTCTATACGCGCTTTTCAGGACACGCCTACAGCGGCGGCGTCTGCGGCAATTACGAGCCGGAGATCTTTCGGCGGCGCATGGCGGGGCTTGCGGTCACAATCAAGAACGAGGACAACCGCGAGACGCATATGTTCAGCTCGGACGATTTCAACGCGTACCACGGCGGTATGATCGCGACCGTGCGCGCTCTCACGGGCAAAGCGCCGCGCTCCTACAGCGGCGACAGCTCCGACCGGCTGCGTACCTGCGTCCGCACGGTGCAGGCGGAGGCAAAGCGCATCTTCCGCGCCGAGGCGATGAATCCGAAATTCATCAACGGCATGAAAAAACACGGCTACAAGGGCGCCTCCGACCTCGCCTCCTATCTCGCGCACAGCTACCAATGGGATGCGACGAGCGCGGTCATGGAGGACTGGATGTACGAGAAATATGCCGAAAAATATGCGCTCGACGAGGACATGCGGGAATGGATGAACGAGGTGAACCCGTGGGCGCTGCACCGCATCGCGGAGACACTGCTCGAAGCGGCGCACCGCGGACTGTGGCAGGCGCAGGAGGAGACCCTCGCGCAGCTGCGGGAACTCTATCTGTCGATGGAAGGAGAGCTGGAGGAACGTGCGGACGGATAAACGACTAGGCGGCATTTTACTGCTCGTCCTATTTTTACTGACCATCATCGGCGCCGGATGCGGGAGCGATCAGGCGGCAAAGCCCGCGGAGAAGCATTTTGTCACCGACGCGCAGGGGACGAAGGTCGAGGTGCCGGCAAAGGCGCAGCGCATCATGACCTACTCCATGTCGATGGACGAGATCGTGCTCGGACTCGTCGAGCCGGAGCGCATGATCTCCGTCGACGAGCTGCACACCGATCCCATGCGCTCGAACGTAGCGGCGCTTGCGCAGCGCGTGCCGAACGCGATCCCGCGGATGCCCTCGGTGGAAAAGGCGGCGTCTATGAAGCCCGATCTCATCTTTACGGTTCCCTTCATGCCCGCCGAGCAGGTCGACGCCCTCCGCGCGCTCGGCATTCCCGTCGTCGCGTGCCGGCAGGTGCGCAACCTCGACGACGTGATCTACAACATCCGTCTTGCGGCGGATGCCGCGGGCGAGCCGGAGCGCGGGGCAAAACTCGTCGAAATGATGATGGCGGAGCTCGCGGCGCTCAAGGCACGCGTGGACGCCGTACCCGAGGAGGAGCGCGGCAAGAGCGTCGCCTTTATCTCCATCATGGCGGGCTACGGCGGCGCAGGGTGCAGCTTTGACGTCATGTGCGACTACGCGGGCGCGGTCAACGCGAAGGCGGCGGCGGGGAATAAGAGCGGGACGGTCATGACGAAGGAACAGCTCGTCGCGGCGAATCCCGACTACATCTTCCTCCCGTCCTATCGGATTCCAAGCTCGAACGAGGAGACCTACGGACGCGAGTACATGAGCGACCCGTCGCTCACGCAGATGACGGCGGTGCGCGAGGGGCATATCAAGCATCCGTGGGGTCATTATCTTTACAACGGCTCGCAGAACATCGTGTTCGGCGCGCAGGAGACGGCGGCGATGCTCTACGGCGACGCGTTTACACAGCCGACGAACCGGCATTTGACCGCCGTGGAGGGTGAATGATGAAAAAAATACGACTCTCGATTGCCGTCCTGCTCCTCTTCATGCTCGCGCTCGCGGGCTGCGGCAGGGACACGGCGCAGAATGTGCCGCAGGGCGGCTACGACGTCACCGATATACAGGGGCATGTCACGCATTTTGCAGAAAAACCGAAGCATATCGTGACGCTCTCCCTCAGCACCGACATCACCATGCTCGGACTGGTCGAGCCCGAGCGCATGGCGGCGATCAACGCACTCGCGGATGATCCCGTCAGCTCGAACATTGCGGGGATCGCGCAGAATATCCCCGAGAAAATCGGAATGCCGACGAGCGAGCAGCTCATGGCGCTGCATCCCGATCTCGTCGTCGCGCCCGACTGGGGAGACATCACGATCGTCGACAGCCTGCGCGATCTCGGTATCCCCGTCGTCGTCTGCAAGGGCGTGCGCAGCATCGACGAGATACGAGAGACCGTCACGCTCCTCGCCGTGGCGGCGGGAGAGGCGGCGCGCGGGGAAGACCTCGTGCGGCAAATGGATGAAAAACTCGCGGCGCTGAAGGAAGAGACAAGCAAGATCCCGACAGCGGAGCGCAAGACCGTTGTCCTCATCTCGCTCATGAGCTCGTACGGCGGCATCGGATCGACCTTTGACGACGCGTGCGGTTATGCGGGCGTGAAGAACGGCATGGCGGAGCTGGGGATACACACGGGGCAGGTCATGACGAAGGAACAGCTCGTCGCCATCGACCCCGACATTCTTTTCCTGCCGACCTACAACGCGCACGGCACGTATGATGTCGCCGCGTTCCGTGAGAAATACCTCGGTGATCCCGCGCTCGCAACACTGAAGGCAATCAAGACAGGCGCACTGCGCGAACCGCGCGAGGGCTACATCTACAACGGTTCGCAGGACATCGTATTCGGCGCGCAGGAAATTGCGTACATGGCGTACGGCGACGCGTTCGCGCAGCCCGACGGGCTGCACCTCACGGCGGTCAAGCGCTAGACAGTCGGATCATGCGCGTCCGTTCCTGTATGAGGAGGACGCAATGATATATATCCCGCTTTCAAACATATAGGAGGAACTGAAATGAACGCATGGAACACAAAGAATGCACATCGAAAACTCTCGGCTGCTGTTGCGGTTGCACTGCTGACGGGGGGGCATTGTACTAACGATGTGTATGCAAATGAGGTGCAAGATCGTGATACATATACACTGCCGGATGTCGTTGTGACGGCGGAGCGCGTGCCCACTCAGATTTCTCAGACGGCGGCGAACGTCGCGGTTGTGACCGCCGAGGAGATCGCGGAGAATCACTACCGCGACGTTGCGGAGGCAATCTCACATGTCAACGGCGTGGTTGTTTCGAACAATATGATGCAGGATGCCGTACGACTCAACGGCGACGAGCGCGTCCTCGTACTTGTGGATGGACGGCGCATCAATACCTCACAGGGCATGGCAATGAATCGCGCGACGGCATCGCTCAAGGAAGCCCCGCCCATGTCCATGATCGAGCGTATCGAGATCGTGAAGGGCGGTGGATCGGCACTCTACGGCAGTGATGCGGCGGGCGGCGTGATCAACATCATCACGAAGCGCGGTAAGGAGAATCGTACGACAATCGATGTGGCTGCGGGGGCGTGGAGCACGCAGGAGTATCGCGTCATGCACGAGGGCAGTGCGGGTTCTTGGAGTTGGACGGTCGGCGGCGGTCTCGAACGGCGCGGCTATATGCGGTTCAAATATGACGGAGAGACACGGCGGATGCCCACGAGCGACTACCGCAACAATAATTTGAATCTGCGTGTCGATAAAAAATTCGGCGCGGGGAATTCTCTGACGCTGTCCTTCGACCACCGGGGACTCACGGGGAACAGCTATTATTATGATAATTATGCAAAGAGCTTTGTCCCGTCCTATCATGCGACGCGGCTTTATAACGACTGGAGCGCCGCGTACAATTTTAAGGAAAATACCGAGACACCGGGCGTCCTGCGCGTTTTCAACAACCATAAATCGATGGAGTTCGGCGGAGCGTTCCAATCGAAAATGACGGGCATCGAGTATCAGAACGGCTGGCGGCTCGGTGCGCATCATCGCCTTGTCGCAGGTGTCGATTGGCATCACAGCAAATCGGCGAATGCGCAGAGCGGCTATGCGGGGCGCACATTGACGAATACGGCGGCGTATGTGCAGGATACGGCGGAGTTTGGAAAATGGTCGATCATCCCCGGCGTGCGCATGGATCGACACAGTACCTTCGGCACACATTATTCGCCCAAAATTGCCGTAAACTATGCGGCGAGCGATAAGACACAGGCATATGCGTCTTGGGGGCGGGTATTCAACGCTCCGAATGCGGACGATCTGTATTACCATGTCGAAGGTTTCGGTTGGGGACTGTATGGGGATCCCAATTTGAGACCGGAGAGCGGCTATACGGCGACCGTCGGTGTACGCCATGCGTTCGACGGGACGAAATCGATTGAGGTCAGCGCGTTCCGGAGCAAGATTCACGATGCGATAAATTGGAAAAGCAGGGGAGCGAATACCTATGCGGAAAATATCGAGCTGGAGAAGAAACGCGGCATCGAGCTGAACTATCGGCAGGAGCTGAGCAAGAAGTGGAGCTATGATCTCGGCTATTCCTATATTCGCAGAGAGCGTGACAGCTCCAATGGCAAAGGGCTTGTTTGGGAGAACAGGGATGCACAGCCGAACGGCTACCGTGCGGGGATTCGCTACAGCGCGGACGCGTGGACGGTCAATCTGCACGCGACGAGAGCTGCGGGGCTTGACAGCGAACAGTTCGGGCGGAAGAGCTATACGGTCGTCGACCTGAACGCGGATTATGCGATCGACACGCACACGAACGCCTATGTGAAGCTGCTCAACCTGACGAACGCCCAGTATTCGGTACTGACGGGCAAAAACTATCCCGGGCAGGGACGTTTCTTCGAAGCGGGACTGACCTATGAATTCTAACAACGACTGAGGTTTTTGATGAAACAGGAGTATATCTATCCATTTGCGGCTATCGTCGGGCAGGACGAGATGAAACTTGCGCTCATCCTGAACGTCATCGACCCGACGCTCGGCGGTGTGCTGCTGCGCGGGGAGAAGGGGACGGCGAAGTCGACGGCGGTGCGCGCGCTCGCGGCGCTCTTGCCGCCGCTGCGCACCGTGCGCGGGTGTCGCTACCGGTGCGCGCCGACGGGCGGAACGCTCTGCGCCGACTGCGCGGAGAAAGTTGCGGCAGGGGAACGGCTCGCCGAAGAGATGCGCCCCATGCGCGTCGTGGAGCTGCCCGTGAACGCGACGGAGGATCGCGTCGCTGGAACTCTCGACATCGAGGCGGCGATCCTCGAGGGGAAGAAGAAATTTGAACCGGGCATTCTCGCCGCGGCGAATCGGAACATTCTCTATGTGGACGAGGTAAATCTGCTCGAGGATCACATCGTCGACATCCTCCTCGACGCGGCGGCGATGGGCGTCAATACCGTGGAGCGCGAGGGCATCTCCTACGCGCATCCTGCGCGGTTTGTGCTCGTCGGGACGATGAACCCCGAGGAGGGCGAGCTGCGCCCGCAGCTGCTCGACCGATTCGCGCTGTCCGTGGAGATTCACGGCGAGCGCGACGCCGCGCAGCGCGCCGAGGTTGTGCGCCGCCGCCTTGCCTATGAGCGCGGCCCCGCGGTGTTCGCGGAGGAATATGCAGAGGCGCAGTCGGCGCTTGCCGCGCGCATCGCCCTCGCGCAGGAGCGGCTTGCATCGCTCGTTCCGGGTGATGAGAGCATCGATAAGGCGGCGCACATCTCACTCGAACTCGGCGTTGACGGACACCGCAGCGACATTGTGCTTATCAAGACGGCGCTCGCCCATGCCGCTTACGAAGGACGCGACGCCATCGCGGCGGACGACCTGCGCGCGGCGGCGCATCTCGCTCTTGCCCACCGCGTGCGCCGCCGTCCCTTTGAGGAGACGGTCGTCGACTGGGCGCGCGTGGAGGAGATTCTCGCATGAGGATACTTTTGCGCGCTCTGCCGTGCGGTATGTCGCGGCTCGATACGCTATGAAAAATACTGTTTATCCCCTGTCCGCGATTGTCGGACAGACGGCGGCAAAGCGTGCGCTCCTGATCGCCCTCGTCAATCCGCGCGCGGGAGGACTTCTCCTCTCGGGCGCGCAGGGAACGGCAAAGACCCTCCTTGCGCGTGCGGCGGGCGCGCTCCCGCAGGTGGGGAAACTCACGCAGCTCCCGCTCGGCGCAACCGACGATATGGTATTCGGCGGTGCGGACATCGAGCGCCTGCTCGCGGACGGCGTGCGCACAGCACAGCCGGGCATTCTCCGACGTGCGGCGGGCGGTCTGCTCCTCCTCGACGAGGCAAATCTCCTGCCGCGTCCCTTTCTTCACGCGGCGCTTGCCGCGGCGGCGGAGGACTCCTCCGTCATTCTCGTCGGGACGATGAATCCCGCTGAGGGCACACTGCCCGCCGCCGTGCTCGACGGATTCGGCATGTTCGTCTCGCTCTCGGGGGCGGACGATGCGGCGGAGCGGCGCGCTATTGTCCGCCGTGCCTGTTCCTACAGTCGTGCGCCCGAGTCATTTGCCGCATCGTATCGTGCGGCGGAGGAAGAACTTGGCGCGTCTATTGCGGCGGCGCGGGAGCGTCTTGCGGATGTTGCGGTGTCCTCCGCGATGCGCACCCTCGCGGCGGAGTTCGTCGTGCGGGCGCGCTGTGCGGGCAACCGCGCGGAGCTGTTTCTCACGGAGACGGCATGCGCGATCGCCGCTCTCGCGGGACGCGCCTATCTCCTGCCCTCCGATATGGAGGAGGCGGCGTTCTACGTCCTGCCGCACCGCATGAGCGCGCCGCCCGAGATGCCCGCGCCCCCGCAGACGTCGGAAGGCGACGATGGGGACGGAGACGCGCAGGATGCGGACGATACGAGCCGGGAGGAGCAGGGGCAGGAAGCACCGCAGGGTGAGCATCCCGATGCGGGAGATGCGGCGGGGGACGATTCCTACGCAGACGAATCTCCGACCGAGGAACGCGCGGAGGAAAGCACGGACGACGACGGCGGCGATGCCGACGATGCACAGCCGCCGCAGAGTCCCGTCGGGGGCGGATCGGATGCGGTCTTTGACGCCCTTGCGCGGATGACAATGCCGATCCTCGACTTTGCACGCGATCGACGTACAGTGGGCGTGGGCAGTGGGAAACGCCTCACGGCGGCGAGCACGGTGGGCGGGCGTATGGTGCGCGACGCCGCCGCGCGCGCGCGGGAGCATGATATTGCCCTTGCCGCGACACTGCGCGCCGCCGCGCCCTATCAGCGCCTGCGCCGCAGTGCGGCGGACGGGCGGCGCATCGTCATCGCGCGGAGCGATCTGAGGCGTGCGGTGCGCGAGCGAAAACGCGGTGCGAATATCCTCTTTGTCGTGGATGCGAGCGGGTCGATGGCGGCGCGCGCGCGGATGCGCGCGGTGAAGGGGGCGATGCTCGCCCTCCTGCGAGAGGCGTATGTGCGCCGTGACCGCGTGGGTCTCGTCGCGTTTCGCCGCGATCGTGCCGAGACACTGCTGCCGCTGACGCGCAGCGTGGAGCTGGCACAGCGGTTGCTGCGGGAACTGCCGACGGGAGGGCGCACGCCGCTAGCGGCAGGTCTGTCCGAAGCACTCCTGCATCTCGCGGGGGCGGCGCGGCGCGGGGAACTCGCGGAGACGCTGCTGGTGTTCCTCACGGACGGGCGGGCGACTGCCGCACCGGAGGGAGAAGACCCCGCGCAGGCGGCGCTCACGGCGGCGGAGACCATCGGGAATACGGGCGTCCGCGCTCTCGTTCTCGATACCGAGCAGGACCTTGTGCGCCTGCACCTCGCGGCGCAGATTGCGGCGCGGATGCACGCGCCGTGTTATACGATCGAAGAGCTGTCGGCGGAGCGGATCTTACGTATTGTAAAAGGCGTGACACGGGATAAGGCGTGACGCGGGATTTTCGCGCCTAGCGTCGTCATTTTTGGCAAACGCTTCGTCGACGTAGGTTATGCCTTACGGCAATCGATACCGAATACATTATTGTTCTTGAAAGGAGGTCTTTTATGAACGCTGTTCTTGAGGCGCGCGATTTGTCCGTCGGCTATGCACGGCATCATACGATTCTGCACCATATGAATTTCACCGTCGGGCGCGGCGAACTCGTCGGCATCATCGGTTCGAACGGCGCGGGCAAAAGTACCCTCCTCAAGACGATGCGCGGGCTGCTCGCGCCCCTTGCGGGCGAGGCGCTCCTCTACGGGCGCCCCGTCGATAGGTACGGGGAGAAGGACTGCGCGCGCCTCGTCTCCTACCTCCAACAGCAGGTTGCCATCTCCTTCGGCTACACGGCGCACGACATCGTGATGGCGGGGCGCTATCCCTATCTGAAATTCTACGAGCAGGAGGGGCCGGAGGACGAGGAAATCGTCCGCGCCGCGATGGAGTACACGGGCGTCTGGGACATCCGTGACAAGGCGGTGCAGGAGGTCTCGGGCGGTCAGCGTCAGCGCGTCCTGCTCGCAAAGATCCTTGCACAGCAAGCGCCGCTCCTCCTGCTCGACGAACCGGCGACGGGGCTTGATTTCATCTATCAGGAAGAGATTTTTCGCCTGTGCAGTGAACTCTGCGCCGCCGGGCGCACCGCGATGCTCGTCGTGCATGAGCTGTCCCTCGCCGCACGGTTCTGCTCGCGGCTTCTGCTCATCGGGGCGGACGGCATCGTGGCGGACGGCGCGCCGGAGGCGGTCATGCGCGAGGAGACCCTCTCCCTCGCGTACGGCACGCCCGTGCGCGTCGCGGAGAACGCGCGGACGGGGCATATCGAGGTGTTTACGGAGTCGGAGCGGCGCACGCTCTCACCGCTGCTTGCGGTATCCGAGGACAAAGGAGCGACGGCATGAAGAAAATCGCGTTTTACGGCAAGGGCGGCATCGGAAAATCGACGACCGCGTCGAACGTCTCGGCGGCGTTTGCGGAGATGGGGCGGCACGTCTGTCAGATCGGATGCGACCCGAAGAACGATTCCACGCGCCTGCTGCTCGGTCGCATCTGCAAAGAGACAGTGCTCGATATCGAACGCGAGAAAAAGGGCACGGCGCAGCTCTCGGACATCGTTCACACGGGCTGGCACGACATCAAATGCATCGAGGCGGGCGGTCCCGACCCCGGCGTCGGCTGTGCGGGGCGCGGCATCATCGTCGCGCTGGAGCGGCTGAAGGCACTGCATGCCATCGAGGACGAGGACATCGTGCTCTATGACGTCCTTGGCGACG
This sequence comes from Selenomonas sp. FOBRC9, assembly GCF_000287655.1. Classification (NCBI taxonomy): domain Bacteria; kingdom Bacillati; phylum Bacillota; class Negativicutes; order Selenomonadales; family Selenomonadaceae; genus Selenomonas; species Selenomonas sp. FOBRC9. Next base: position 113,748 of record NZ_ALJR01000003.1, on the reverse strand, counting down.
TGGTCTGCGGCGGGTTCGCCGTACCGATTCGCGAGGGATATGCGACGGAGATCTACATTGTCTCCTCAGGCGAGCTGATGAGTCTCTATGCGGCGAACAACATCGCAAAGGGCGTCGCGCGCTTCGCCGCGCGCGGCAGCGTCCGGCTCGGCGGCATCATCGGCAACAGCCGCAACGTCGCGCGCGAGGAGGAACTGCTCACGGCATTTGCCGCGCGTCTCAATACGCGTCTCATCGCGTTCGTACCGCGCGCGCAGATCGTCCACGCGGCGGAGATTCGGCGCAAGACGGTCATCGAGCACGCGCCCGAGGATGCGCAGGCGGAGGTCTACCGCACGCTCGCGCGCGCGATTGAGACGAACGACCGGCTCTCCGTCCCGCAGTCGATGGAGTTTGAGGAGCTGGAGGCATTGGTGGAGTCCTATGGCAACTGAGGCAAAGCGGCTCATCTTTCGCCGGACGAACTGCAGCTGCGCGATGCCGGGCGTTTGGCGCGCGCTTGCCTATGTGCGCGGCGCGGCGGTCGTGTTCCACAGCCCGCGCGCGTGCGCCCATATCGCGCGTACATTAGAGACCGGGGCGCATTACCGCAGCATGGCGCGCGCTGCGGCGGAGGAGCGCGGGGCGGTGCCGCTCTTTGTGAGCGGGATTGCGGAGGACGAGGCGGTGTTCGGCGGCGAGGAGCTGCTGCGCCGCTGTCTCGACCACGTTGTCATGAACGCTCATCCGGAGGCGATCTTCATCGTCTCGTCGTGCGTGGCGGGCGTCATCGGCGACGACGCGGAGCGCATTGCGGAGGAGGCGGCGGAGGAATACGGGATTCCCGTCATCGCGCTGAAATCGCACGGGTTTCTCGACGGCGAATACTTCGGCGGCTATTTGGAGACGATGCGTCTGCTTGCCGAGAACTTTATGGAGCCGTCGGCGGAAAAAAAGCAGGGGCGCGCCGTCCTTCTCGGCGACTGCGGCGGCGCGTCGGGCGAATACGTCCGCGAGGTGCGGCGTCTGCTCGCGGCACTCGGCGTGCGGGATGTCCTTCAGTTCCCCTCCTATCTCTCGCTCGCCGAGCTCAAAGCCGTCCCCGCCGCGGAGTTCTCCGTTTTGCTCGGCAGGGAGGGGGACGCGGCGCACGAACGGGAGGTGCGGGACTTTGCCCGTCTCCTCACGGAGCGGTTCGGCATCGTCTGCGCAGGGGACATCTACCCCGTCGGCATGGGAGAGACGCTGCGCTGGATCGCGCGCATCGGTGCGCTCACGGGACGCGAGGAGGCGGCGGAGGAGCTGATTGCGCAGGAGCGCACGGCGTTTGACGCGGTGCTTGCCGCGGGACGGGACGCACTCGCGGGAAAACGCGTCGTGCTCGCCGTCGGGCGTGCCGTGCGGTATTTTAAGCCGGAACCGCTCTGCCGTCTGCTCGAGGAACTGGGCGTTGTGCTCACGGGCGTGGTGATTCTCGACGCCTATCTGCCGGACGACCGCGCGGAGATGGAGCGGCGCGTGCGGGAGGCGAGTTCCGCGCCCGTGATTGCGGAGCGCGACGCGGAGCCCTTTTACGCGGCGGCGGACTTCGTGCTGACGACGCATGAGCTCGCGAATCCGCGTCTGCGGCAAATCTTCCTCCCGATGCTGCCCGTGGCGGGGCGGCGCGGGGAGGAACTGCTCATCGACTGTATGCGGCGCTGTGCGGCGCGGCGGCGGGAAGGGGGCGTGCTCTATGCCTGAGGACGCGTTTCAAAGCGTTTGCCGGCACTCGGATTCCTGCGCGCTCGCGGGCGCTGCGGGATTTTTCGCAGGGATTCAGGACGCGCTCATCGCCGTCAACGGCCCTATGTGGTGCTATTTTTACGCGATGCGGACGCTCGAACAGGAGTGCCCGATGATTGCGCAGCGCATGATTTCAACGCAGCTCGACAATGACGCCATCGTGTTCGGCGCGGAGGAGTACATCCGCGAGACGCTTGCGCCGCATCTCGACCCGCCGCCCGCCTTGCTCGCGGTGGAAAACAGCTGCGCGGCGGGGCTCATCGGCGACGATGTGCGGAGCATCGCGCGCGGCATGGGCTTTCCCCGCGTCGCCGCCTTTGACAGCGGCGGGCTCGGCGGCATGTTCGCCGCGGGCTACCGAAAAGCCGCCCGCGCCTGTATGGAGGAGATCGCCCCCCGGAGGGCGGCGCGGACGCCCGGACGCGTCAACCTCCTCGGGCTGACGCCCGCCTATCTGCGCGCGGGGAATGATCTGTGCGAGCTGATGCGGCTTCTCGAACTGTCGGGCTATACGATCGGCGCGCCGGTGGGCGGCGGATGTACGGCGGCGGAGCTCGAGACGCTCGGCACGGCGGAGCTGAACATCGTCGTTCACGCCGAACTCGGCGCGGAGCTTGCGGCATATTTGGAGCAAACGACCGATGTGCCGTACATTGCGCCGCTTCCGCCGTACGGCGTCGAGGGAACGCGCCGCTGGCTCACGGAGATCAACGATGCACTGCGCGCGCCGCGTATCGACGCCGCGCTTACCGAGGCGGAGCGGGTACAGCGGCAGATCTTCTTCCGCATCAACGCGGCAAAGAGCATGTGGGGCGATCTCTGGTACGAGCGCGCCGTCATCGCGGCGCCGCCGTCTGCGGCACTGGGCATCGCTCACGCACTGCGCGGCGAATGGGCGGACATGGGGCGTCTGACCGTGCTGATGGAGGACTTTGGCGGCCTGGCGGAGCGATACGCCGCGGATATTGCGGACGAGACCGCCGCGCCCGAGAGCGCCCCGGGGCGCGCGGCGATTGCGGCGCTCCGTGAGGGAATCTTCCTTGGGAGCGGCAGCGAGACTGCGGGGGTGCCGCCCGAGGATGCGGTCGCGCGCTTTCATATTGCTCAGCCCGCACCCGACGCGGTGCTTTTGACCGATGCGCCGCTCATGGGACTGCGCGGCGCGGCATACGCGCAGGAATATCTTTGGAACGATCATATCCGGCGGGCGATCCGCCGTGCGGAAAAGGGGGGAGACCATGCCTAGAAAATTTTCACTGCGCGCGCTTGCGCCCGTCATGGGAGTGCTGCTTATTCTCGTGTCGTTGTTCTCGCTCTCGTGGGGACAGTTTGATATTTCCTTCGTGCAGGTGCTCGCCTCGCTCGCACACGCGGCGGGGCTGCCCATGCTCACGGACGTTGCGGTCACGCCCGAGCAGGAGGCGGTGCTCTGGCATATCCGCTTTCCCCGTACCTTCGTCGGGCTGATGGTCGGCGCGAGCCTCGGCGCGTCGGGGACGGTCATGCAGGGCATTTTCAGCAACCCGCTCGCCGACCCCGGCATCATCGGCGTGTCGAGCGGCGCGGCGGTCGGCGCGGTCATCGCGATCTCGCTCGGGCTATCGGAGGAGAGCATGTTCTTCCTGCCGATGTTCGCGTTCCTCGGCTCGCTCGCGGCAGTCTCCCTCACCGTCATGCTGTCCATGCGGCACGGCAAGATTCCCGTGATGATGCTGCTCCTCGCGGGCGTCGTCGTCGGCATGCTGCTCGGCGCGATTACGGCGGGCATCTTGACCGTCATCAGCGAGCAGAAAATGCAGCAATATCTCTTTTGGACGATTGGCAGCCTCGACTATCGCCGCTGGGAGCACGTTCTGCTCGGCGTGGGACCCATCTGCATCGGGCTTGCCGTCATGCTCTTCATGGCGCGCCACCTCAACATCCTCGTCCTCGGCGACGTCGAGGCGCGCGCCGTCGGGATGCCCGTCACGCGCTATCGTCTCATTCTGCTTGCCGTCGCGTCCATGACAACGGCGACGGGCGTCTGCATCAGCGGCAACATCGGATTTGTCGGACTCATCGTGCCGCATATGATGCGCATGATCGTCGGTCCCGACCACAGGCGTCTGCTCCCCGCGAGCATCCTTGCGGGCGGGATGCTGCTTGTGTTCTGCGATACGCTCGGGCGCATCGTCCTCGACCCCATTGAGATTCGCGTCGGTATCATGACCGCACTGCTCGGCACGCCGTATTTCCTCTATCTCCTGCGGAAAAATCGGCGGATGCTCTCGTGACGGAGCGGCGCGGATGAAAAACTGCAAGCTGCTCGTGCTCGCGCTGACAGGGGACTGCAATTTCGCCTGCCGCTACTGCTACGCGGCGGAGATGCGGCGCGAGACGATGGATTTTGAGACGGCACGGCGCGCAATCTCTCTCGCCGCGGCGGGCGGCACGCCCTTCGTCCTCCAGTTCAGCGGCGGAGAGCCGATGCTCGCGTTTCCCCTGATCGAAGAAATCGTACGCTATGTCGAGGCGGAGCGCATCCCCGCGCGGATGCAGGTGCAGACGAACGGCTCGCTCCTCACCGAAGAGCGGGTGCGCTTCCTGCACCGGCACCGCGTCGGCATCGGCGTCAGCATCGACGGGCGCGCGGCGGTGCATGACCGCCTGAGAAGGCTCCCAAACGGCGCGGGTTCCTTTGCCGCCGTCATGCGCGGCATGGAGGTACTGCGCGCCCTGCGGATTCCCGTCGGCGTGACCGCGGTCGTCTCGCGCGAGAATGTCCGCGACCTCCCGGGGCTCGCCGAGCTCGCATACTACCTCGGCAACGTGCGGCGCATCGGGCTCGACCTCCTGCGCGGGCAGGGGCGCGGCAGAGGGCTCGTCCCCGCAGGGGAGGCGGAGACCGCGGCGGCGGTCACGGCGCTCTGCCGCCGCCTCGACGAACTCGCCGCGCTCACGGGCATCCGCATCGCCCTCACGCAGACGGAACGCTGCGGCGCGCTCGCGTGCGGGCGCATGGAGGCGTTCGAGCACTGCTTTGTCCTGCGCGGCGAAGCGGCGTTCGTGCAGGCGGACGGCGGCATCTATGCATGTTCGTCGTTCTTCGGGGACGCGCGCTTCTTCCTCGGCAATGTCATGCAGGGCATCTCCGAGGAACGCGAGCGCGCGGTCGCCGCGCTCGTGCATGACGGCATGGCGCGCTGCCGCTCCTGCGATACACTCGCCGCGTGCGGCGGCGGATGTTTCGCGCGGATGCACACCGCGGGCACGGATAGTGCCGAGTGCGGCATGAAGCGCGCCGTCATCGCCCATGCGGCGGACGGCGTACAAGGAAGTATCTCTCATGCAAAGAACCGCATGTAAAGATAGATGAACTAATTTTTATAGGGAAAGGAAATGTTTTTATGAAGAAAAGCCTCTTACAGACGTTGTTCGTCACGGCAATTCTCTCCGGTATGAATGGAGTTGTGTCCGCAGGGGGGGGACAAGATACCTCGAAACTCGATGAGTATACGCTCGACGATGTGGTTGTCACCGCACAGCGCGTCGAAACCAAGGATTTGGACACGCCCGCGACGACGACGGTGATCACCGCGCAGCAGCTGAAGGACAGCGGCGCGCAGACGGCGTTTGACGCACTTGAGCGCATCCCGGGGCTGAATGTATATTCCTACGGCCCCGCGGGTGATGGTCCGATCGACCTTTCCCGTGTGAATATCCGCGGACTGGATAAGGGAACTCTAGTGCTGATTGACGGCAGTCCCGCCAACCTCATGAACTACAATCAGATGATGAACGCGATCCCTGTCGAGTCCATCGAAAAGATTGAGGTCGTTAAGGGAGCATCCTCCGTTCTCTATGGTGCGGAGGCGATGGCGGGCGTCATCAACATCATCACGAAGAAGCCGACGGACACGGAGCTGCACGGCAGCATCACGGGGACGGTCGGAAGTCATGAGAAGAACTACGGCGTCGCGGTCTCGGGACAGAATTTCAGCGCGCAGTTCAAGCGCGAATATCATAAGGGCGTTTCACAGTACAACAGAATTTTCCCTTATGACAAGAAGCCGCGCTATATTTCAACCAAATGGCGTGATAATGCGACAAAAAATACTGCCTTTCTCAATGTGCGCTTGAATGACAAGCTGACGGCGAATTATACATACAATGACAGCGCGCCGGCGCAGCATGAGTATAAGCAGAACACCAATACGAGAGTATGGGAGCACAAGCACTACCACTATGCCTATGAAACACATCGGTTCAGTCTCATGTATGACGATAAGGATACGGGGCTGAAATCGAGCCTTGCATATCTCAAGCATACGACACGCCCACTCAATGTGGACAGCACTACTGATACGGATGCGACGAGCTGGAACTTTGACACGCAGAAGAAATGGGATCTGCGCGGCGGGCTTGATACCCTCGTCGCGGGACTTGATTTCCATCGGGAAGGACATGTCAAGCGGCATTCCGATAATCACGGAAGCCTTCATCGGGATCAATACGCCGTCTTTGCCGCCTATACGCGCCAAATGAACGAGCGATTCTCAGCAACGCTTGGGATTCGCGAGCATTTCGTCAAGGGGAACGGATACGACAGGGGACAGAGCATCTTCCTACCGCAGGTGCAGACGCTCTATCGCATGAGCCCGCGCTCTTCGTGGTATGTGAATATGGGCAGATCGTTCGAGACTCCTGCAGTCAATTCTCCCTACTACAGCACAAAGGTATCCACACGCTATCGCCTCAATCCGCAGGATGGATGGACGTACGAAACGGGCATCAAGTTCGGCGATGCGAAAGAATCGCTGAAAGTGGCGCTCTTCCATATGGACATCAACAATAAGTTCAAATGGGTGAAAGAGAATACGGTGATTTCGGGCGGCGATCCCGGCACATGGGTACAGACCAATCTCGACAAGTTCAAGAACACGGGACTTGAGCTTGAGTACAGCAAACGACTCAGCGACCGGTGGAGCATTCGTACCGGCGGATATTATGCAAATCCGCAGGCAAAGAGCAATACCGGTGCTTGGAAACAGGTGGAAGCACGGCTGCAATTCTTTGCGGGCGCACAATATAATCTCAAAAAATTGCGTGTCAATACGGAGTGGTATATCACGGCAAAGAGACAGCCGTCGGCATATCTCCTGACCGGTGTTTACGGAGCAAGCAGCGGGAAGTCGGATCATGCGCTTCCGAATCGTGTGGAGGGGAATATCTCAATGGAGTATGCATTCTCGTCCGCGCAGTCAGTTTCTTTCGGCGTTTACAACCTGCTTGACCGAGAGAATCCGATCAATGAAAACGAACACTGGTCGCTCCCGCGGAACTATCGTCTGTCCTACACCTATCGCTTCTAAGATAATCATATGCATCGTACAGCGTCTAACCGCACGGAGCAGCGTGCCGTTAGACGCTCGCATAATATGTTGCCCAGAACAATTGAAAAATTAAGGAGGAACAGTTTTGAAGAAACAACTGCTGGAGGCGGCTGTCATCACTGCGATTCTCTCCGGTATAAATGGAGTTGTGTCCGCAGGAGGAGAACAAGATGCCTCGAAACTCGATGAGTATACGCTTGACGATGTGGTTGTCACCGCACAGCGCGTTGAGACCAAAGATTTGGACACGCCCGCGACGACGACTGTAATTACAGAGCAGCAGCTGAAAGACAGCGGCGCGGTTACGGCATACGAAGCGCTGGAGCGTGTGCCGGGACTGAATTCAAACGCCTATGGACACGGCGGTGAACAGTACGGCGGCATGTTCTCGCGGCTAAGCGTTCGAGGACTTGACCGAGGAACCCTCTTGCTCATTGACGGGACTCCGGCGAATCTGCTGAACTATAATTCGATGCTGAACTCGATTCCCGTGGACGCCATCGAGAAAATCGAAATCGTGAAGGGAGCCGGCTCGGTTCTCTATGGCGCGGAGGCGATGGGCGGCGTGATCAATATCATCACGAAGAAGCCGGAGGGGAAGAACGTGCAGGGGCGCGTTACGGGGGCGATCGGCAGCTATGATAAAAACTACGGCGTCATGGTCGGGAATGAGCATGTGACGTTCTCTTATCGGCGGGATTACAGAAAGCCGGTTCACCAAACGAGCCGCATCTTTTTCAAAACACCGACGACAACTACGACGCGCAAGAGCCGCGAAGCAGGGACAAAGGACAGTGCGTTTCTCAGTTTGCGCATCAACGATAAACTCACCGCCACCTACGCCTATAACGATACCGATTCCACAACGAACGAGTACGATTACCAACCCGCTCTGCGCGACTGGTCAAAGCTCAAAGCGTCACGGCGGTACCACTATAGACAACAGCGTGTCGGCGTGACTTATGATGATGCCGATCGGCAGTGGCACAGCAAGTTTGCGTGGATACGGCAGGAAGTCCGTCCCATGAGCAAGGATGCCGGCTCCGATACCAACTCTAATGCGTATCATTTTGAGCTGCAAAAGGCATGGGATTTTCGCGAAGGAAAGGACAGCCTCGTCGGCGGACTTGAATTTCATCGTGAAAACTATCTAAATAACGTAAAAACGGAAGCGCATTTGGAACGCGATTCCTACGCCGCGTTCCTCTCCTACACACGCCGGTTCAGCGATCGCTTCTCCGCAACACTTGGCGTGCGCGAGCATATCGTCAAGAAAAATACCTATGAGCGGCGTCAGAACGTATTTCTGCCGCAGATTCAGACGGTTTACAAAATCACGCCGAAAGCATCATGGTATGTCAACATTGGAAAATCATTCGAGATGCCGGCGGTCAATTCATGGTTTACGAAGCGGAACGTATTCAAGCTGTACCCGATGAAACCGCAGGTCGGCTGGAACTACGAGACGGGTGTCAAGTTTGGCGACAATAAAGAATCGCTCAGGATCGCGGTATTCCGCATGGCGGTCAAAAATCAATTTGTATGGGCAGTGGAGGAAGACCCCGTTACACATGAAAAATTTGACATACAGACGAACGGGGACGAGTTCCGCAACGTCGGCGTCGAGTTGGAGTATCACAAGCAGATTACGCCAAACCTGCAGGCGCGCATCGGCGGATACTATGCAAATCCGCGTGCAAGAGAGAAGGGGGAATGGAGACAGTCGGATGCGCACCAACAGTATTTTGCAGGACTCCTGTACCGCAAAGATAAGCTGCGCATCAGTATGGACTGGTATGTTACGGCAGGGCGGCAGTGGGCATATTATACACTGACCGGGAAAACCGCATCAGGAAAACCGGATCACAAAATCCCCAACCGCATCGAGGGACAGCTCACGATGAGCTATGAAGTAACGCCCGATCAGACGCTCTCGTTCGGCGTCTATAACATACTCAATCGAGAGAATCCGATCATTCAGCACGAATACTGGTCGCTTCCGCGGAACTATCGCCTGTCGTACACATATCGGTTCTAAAATTAAACATATCGCCGTCATACCCGCATGGATGCGGCAGCACCGTGTCCATGCGGGGCGGTATGTGAATAAATATCGCGCTGAAATGGTGTACAGCGCCAAAAAGGAGGAAAAACTTTGAAAAAGCAACTGCTGCAAACAGCGGTCATTACCGCGATTCTTTCCGGCGTGAACGGAATTGTATCCGCCGGGGGGGGACAAGATGCAGACGTCATGCCTGTTTATACTCTGGATGACGTTATCGTCACCGCGCAGCGTGTCGAGACAAAGGAACTGGATACCCCCGCGTCGACGACGGTAATTACGCATGAAGAGATTGCGCAGAGCGGCGCGAAGAGCGCCGCCGATGTGCTGAGTAAGGTCAACGGCTTTACCTACAAGTCTATGGGACAGGGCGGGGCATCCCTCGGCACGATGGTCAACGAGCTCAATATCCGCGGCGTGGACGGCGACGCGCTTGTGCTCGTCAACGGCAATCCGATTGCGTGGCGCGGCAAGTACAATCTCGACGCGATTGCGGCGGACAACATCGAGCGCATCGAGATCGTCAAGGGCAGCGGTTCCGTTCTCTACGGCAGCACGGCGGTCAGCGGCGTCGTAAACATCATCACGAAGAAGGGGGGAGAGAACTCCGTTACCGTCGGCGCGGGCAATTTCGGTCAGAGGGCGTACGGCGTCAGCGTGGGCGACGAGCGGTTTGGACTGAGCTATAATATGAACCGTTGGGGCGAAATCACTCGGCGCAGCACGACGGAAGTATCCGGAAAAGAGGTAAGACCCTCTAGAACCACTCTGACAGGGGCTTATTATACCGATATCGATAAGGTAAAGAAGGAGACGGTCGCCTTCAATTACCGCATCAGCCCCGTATGGGACGTCATGTATAATTATTACAATACCGAGTCCCGCTATAAGCGCTATATGGACGAGATATCCTATACGAGGTACGGCATCCGCTTAGGCGAGCCGTATAATATGCGCAAATATGACACGTCTCAGCATACAATACAGGCACATTTCCATGCGCATAATTGGAACATCGGGCTGTATTTCAATACGACCGATATCAATGCCGACGGCCCAACCTTCATCGGGGCGGACGGAAAGCATACGCCGAGCGGCGCGAAGAGCAGTAAAAACTGGTATCAAAGCCGAGAGCGCAACCGCACCTACGGCGTGGACGCACAGAAGCAGTGGAGAATCGGCGATAAGGCAAATCTAATTGCCGGGCTATCGTTGGAACGCGAAATTTATAAAAGCATACCGTCGCTGTCAGAGCCGAAGGCGTTAGATTATACGCGCAATAACTGGGGGCTGTTCGCACAGTGGACGCAGAAATTTGACGACCGCAATACGGGGGTATTTGGAGCACGCGAGACGTGGACAACAGGCGCGCAGTTTGGGCGAAACTATAATAACTTCAGCATGTCCGGGCAGTTCCTGCATAAGCTGAACCGCGACAGCAGCGTTTATATGAATGTCACGCAGTCCTTTAAGATGCCGGCGTTTTCCCAGATGTTCAACAAGACTGACATGGCAATTCCGAATCCCGGTCTCAAACCGCAGACGGGCGTGAACTATGAGATTGGCTGGAAAATGGACCGCGGCGCCCACAGCCTGCGGGCGGCGCTCTTCCATATCCGTATCAAGGATAATATCACGCCGCGCGTGACGGGGGGTGCCGGCAACCGCACCTATGTGTATATCAACGAGGACTACCGCAACACGGGGATTGAACTCTCGGACAAAATCGCCGGAAAAAATGGGTTCTCTTACCATTGGGGGCTGACTTGGCAAAATCCCGTAAGCCGCCAAAACACGGGAAAAACCTATTGGGATCGGAAATTTGGGAAAATCCAGCTCACGGGCGGCGTCTCCTATGAGCACGGCAAATGGACGTCCGATCTCTCCGCCTCCTATCTCGGCAGCCGTGTGCAGACGCCGTCGGGCAGCCACTCCACACCGGTCAGACCATATCTGCTGACCTCGTGGAACACGACCTACCGCCCCGATGCGCACAGCGAGATTTCCCTTGCGATTGATAACCTGCTCGACCGTGAGGACGTACTCTCGCACTCCAGCGCCTCCTATTGGGCGACACCGGCAAACTATATGCTGAACTATACCTATCGGTTCTGAATAAACGACGCCGCCGCAATTAAGAACAGGGGAGGATGCCCCATAGAGGCTATCCCATCCCCGCGTATGAAAGCAAGGCTGCTCCGCACACGTGACAACACGTCGGCGGGGCAGCCTTTTTCTCTCAACAAAAAAACCCGCGCCGGGGAATTTCCCCGCGCGGGATTTGTCGTATTCGTTTGGTGGAGATGAGGAGAATCGAACTCCTGTCCGAAGATAACGTCACATGGGCTTCTCCGAGCGCAGTCTGTGCTTTTATTTAGGCGACGCATCCCCCGCAGACAAGGTATGCGCTGCCGATCACGATTGTGTTCCCCTGAGAGTTATCGTGCGGTGGCTCCCGGGTATCCCGCGTTTGACCCCTTGCTCCGTCCGTGCGGGAAACAGATGGAAAGGGGCTGGCTTAAGCCGCCAGAGCGTAGTCTTCGTTTGCTTTTATGTTTAATAAAAGTTTTCACCTTACTAACGGGGTGATGACCCCCCGGCTCGCTGTCCACATACCGCCCATCCCCGTCGAGACCATTACATCCCCGATACCGGAAGCATGTGATTTGCTTGCCCTTATATTATCAGATGTTATATCGTCTGTCAAATCCCTTGCAAGTTCGGAAAATTTTTAGTATCATGTAACGTGGATTGAAATGCGACAGAATTCGCAGGAGGCGATCGCTTGCAAAAAGAAAGAACGCTGGCGGCGCGTGCGGTCTATGACGGCATCGGGCTGCACTCGGGACGCCGGGTTCATATGGAACTCGCACCAGCGCCGCCCGGGACGGGCATCCTGTTCGGACGCTCCGATCTGCCGGAGCAGCCGCCCGTCGCCGCCGTTGCGGCGAACGTGACGGCGACGCTGCGTGCAACGACGATTGGCGCGGGGGCGCTGAAATTCTTCACGATCGAGCATCTGATGAGCGCGCTGCATGTGCATGGGGTCGATAACTGCCTTGTGACGCTTGATGCGGAGGAACCGCCCGTTGTAGACGGCAGCGCGCGCGCGTTTTTTAACCTCATCGCAGGCGTGGGGACGGTGGAGCAGGAGGCGGAGCGCAGGACGACGGTCATTGACCGCATCTATCGTGTGGACGACGGTAGTCACTTTGTGATGGCACTGCCGTACGACGGGCTGCGCGTCTCGTTCACCTCGCTCAACGAGCATCCGCTCATCGGCGTGCAGTATTTCGACGTGGAGGTTACGCTTGAGACGTATGCAAAGGAGATTGCGCCGGCGCGTACGATCGCCTATGAAAAGGAGGTCGAGGCGCTCCGTGCGCATGGTCTCGGGCTTGGCGGCTCGCTCGAGACGGTCATTGTCTATAATGACGAGGGGTGGGTGAATCCCCTGAATTTTTCCAATGAACTGGTGCGCCACAAGATTCTCGATGTGATCGGGGACATCCGTCTGGCAGGCATCATCCGGGGGCATATCGTAGCGGTGGCGTCGGGGCACGCGCTCAACACGGCACTGGCGAAGCAGATTGCAGAGAAGGGGAATTAGCATGACTTTGGACATCAATGAGATTCAGCAGATTCTGCCGCATCGTCCGCCGATGCTGCTTGTGGATCGTATCGTCGATCTGGTTCCGTTCAAATCGGCAACGGGCATCAAGTGCGTGACGATGAACGAGCCGTTCTTCCTCGGTCATTTCCCCGGGCACCCGATTATGCCGGGCGTACTGCTCCTTGAGGGGATGGCGCAGGTCGGCGGCGTCACGATGCTCTATCCGGACGAGCACCGCGGCAAGATCGCGCTTTTTGGCGGGATGGAAAATGTGAAGTTCAAACGTCCCGTCGTCCCCGGCGACGTGGTGGTGACGAAGGCGGAGCTTGTGCGCGTGCGCGGCGTGTTCGGCGTGCTGCACGCGGATGCCTATGTCAACGACGAACTCGTGGCGGCGGCAGATTTCAAATTTGCCCTGAAAAACGGGGATGAACTCTGAAAAAAGAGCCATAAATACAGAAAAAAAGGACATAATTCACGCTCAGAAGGGGAAAATCCCGTTTTCGGCGGATTTTCCGATGTGAATATGCGATGCTCACGCAGGATTATAACGGAGAGTGGAATATGTCTGCCCTAGCGGAGACGCCGGGGCTGAAGGAGTTGAAATAGATGACAGGCAGCAGCAAGGTTATCGCCTATATCCATGACACCGCCGTCGTTGCGCCGACGGCGCGCATCGCGCGGAATGTGGAGATCGGCCCCTACGCGGTCATCTCGGATCATGTTGAGATCGGCGAGGGGACAAAGATCGAACCGCACGCCGTGATCAAAGAGTGGACGAAGATCGGCCGGGACTGCCATATTTTTCAAGGAGCCTCCATCGGCGAGGTGCCGCAGGATCTGAAGTTCAAGGGCGAAAAGAGCTATACGTTCATCGGCGACCGCACGACGATTCGTGAGTGCGCGACGGTGCACCGCGCGACGGGCGAGGGAGAGGAGACGCGCATCGGAGACGACTGCCTCCTCATGGCGTATACGCATATTGCGCATAACTGCATCCTCGGCAACCGCATCATCATGAGCAACGCGGCGATGCTCGCGGGACATGCCATCGTCGAGGACGGCGTCGTGATCGGCGGCATGGCGGGCGTGCATCAGTTTGTAAAGATCGGGCGCAACGCGATGATCGGCGGCACGTCAAAACTCGTGCAGGATGTCGTGCCGTTCACGATGGTGGACGGACATCCTGCACGTGCCGTCGGTCTCAACAGCGTCGGCATCTCGCGCGCGGGCATTCCCATCAATGTGCGCCGCCGCATCAAGCAGGCGTACAAGATCCTCTACCGCTCGGGGCTGAACCTCACGCAGGCGATCGCCGTCATCGAGCAGGAGGTGGATTCCTGCGAGGAGATCGACCATCTCCTGCGCTTCCTCCGCAACGCGGAGCGCGGCATCTGCCGGGAACGTCACGAGGATGAGTAAGGGGAGAGATTCATGGAAAAAATAGGTCTGCTCGCAGGCGTCGGACATCTGCCTGCCGCGTGTGCACGTGCGGCGCGTGCGCTCGGCTATGAGGTGCATGCGGTTGCGCTTCTGCCGGATACGGATCCGGAGCTGAAGGATGCGGCAAATGTCTATCGCGAGATCAGCATCGGTCAGATCGCTTCCATCCTTGCGTATTTGCAGCAGGAGGAGATCAAAAAGGTCACGATGATCGGCAAGGTGACGAAGGAACTCCTCTTCACCGGGGCGATCGTACCCGACGAAATGCTGCGCGGGATGCTGATGCAGCTGCCGAATCAGAACGACGATACCATCATGATGATGTTCGTCGGCGCCTTGATGAAGATCGGCGTGACGCCGCTCGATCAGACGGCGCTCATTCGTCCGCTCATGCCGGCGGAGGGGACACTCACGAGCCGCGCACCGAGCGAGGCGGAGCGCCGCGATATGGAGTTCGGTCTCCAAATGGCACGTGAGATCGGGCGTCTCGACGTCGGGCAGACTGCCGTTGTGAAGGATAGGGCGGTTATGGCGCTCGAGGCAATCGAGGGGACGGACGCCTGCATCCGCCGCGGCGGGCAGCTTGCGGGCAGCGGCGCCGTCGTCGCGAAGGCGGCAAAGCCGCAGCAGGACAGCCGATTCGATGTGCCCGCGGTCGGGCTGGATACCATCGAATCCCTTGTTGCCGTCAAGGCGTCGGCGCTCGCGATCGAGGCGGGCAAAACGCTCTTCATCGACAAGGAACGCGCCGTTGCACTTGCGGAGGCGAACGGCATCACGATCGCGGCGCTCTAAGAGAAGGAGGTCTTGCCGGTGAAGATCATGCTGTCGGCGGGCGAGACTTCGGGCGACCTGCACGGGGCGGCGCTCGCGCGGGAACTGCGGGCGATCGATCCGGAGGTTTCGCTCATCGGATTCGGCGGGGCGCGGATGGCGGAGGCAGGCGTTGTGCTCCGCCAAAACTATACGGACTACAACGTCATGGGCATCTCGGCGGTGCTGATGAATCTGCGCCGCATTCTTGCCCTCCTCGACGACCTCACGCGGCTTATGGAGGAGGAGCGTCCGGATGTGCTCGTCATCATCGACTATCCGGACTTTAACTGGCGGCTCGCAAAGCGGGCAAAAGAGCGGGGCATCCCCGTCTTTTCTTATATTCCCCCTTCTGCATGGGCGTGGCGCAAGGGGCGCGCGAAGGACTGCGCAAAGATCGCGGACGAGCTCGTGGCGATCTTCCCGCATGAGCTCGCGCCGTATGAGGCGGCGGGGGCGAACATCTCGTTCGTCGGCAACCCTCTCGTGGATACGGTACGGGCGGAGCTGCCGCCCGAAGAGGCACGCCGGCATTTCGGCATCGCGGACGGCGAGGTTCCCATCCTGCTCATGCCGGGTAGCCGCCGTGAGGAGATCGAACGGCTCCTCCCCGCGATGCTCGGCGCGGCGAAGATTCTCTCAGCGGCGGATCCTGCGCGGCGTTTTTTTCTGCCTGTTGCGGGGGGCGTCGACGAGGAGCGGCTTGCCGCGCACCTTGCGGCGGCGTCCGTACCCGTGATGCTTGCCCGTGACGCGCGCTATGCGCTCATGGGCATTGCACGCGCGGCGATGGCTACGTCGGGGACGGTCGTGATGGAGGCGGCGATTATGGGGCTGCCTGCGGTCGTGCTCTATCGGCTCTCGATGCTGTCCTACATTGTCGGGCGTCTGCTCGTCGATGTGGAGCGGTTTTCCCTGCCAAACATCCTCCTTGGAGAGACCTTTGAGACCGAACTCCTGCAGGGCGACGTCGAGCCGCGGCGCATCGCGGCGGAGATGGAGCGTATCATCCGGGACGGAGAGGATCGCTCCTATGTGACCGAGCGCCTTGCGCGCGCTGTCGCGTGTCTTGGAGAAAAACATGCTGCGCACCGCGTCGCGGAGAAGATCATCGCTCTGGCGCGGCGCGCATAAATTTTTATTTTCACCGGGAGAGCTATGAAGAATTACAAGAGACTGCTTGCCTACATGCAGCCGTATGCAAAGAAATTTGCACTCGCCGTCTTGTGCATTATCCTTGCCTCGTCGGCGAATCTATATGTCCCGTGGATCATCAAGGACATGATCGACGATGTCCTCGCGGATAAGAATATGGCGCTGCTCAACGCGATCTGCGTGGGCATCGTTGTGATTTTCTTCCTGCGCGGGATTTTTTACTTCGGGCAGTCTTATCTTGTCTCCTACATCGGGCAGAAGGTCATCATCGATGTGCGCGAGGTCATGTTCCGCAAGTTCCAGCGGATGCCGCTTGCGTACTACGATCGCCACCAGACGGGCGAGATCATGAGCTATGTCACGAATGATGTTGCCGCGATACAGGCGGCGCTTGTGGACAATCTCATCGATATGGTGACGGAGGGGTGTATCCTTGTCGGATCGCTCGTTCTCATGTTCTATCTCGATTGGAAGCTCTCTCTCTTAACGCTTGTTGTTATTCCGATGGTCGGGCAGGCGATGAAGATCTTCGGGCGGAAGATTAAGAAGTCAAGCGGCGTTATTCAGGCACGGCTCGCGGAAATCACGGCGCTCCTGCAGGAGAGCTTTGCCGCAACGCGCGTGGTCAAGTCTTTCGTGCGCGAGGATTATGAAATCGACCGCTTCGTGAACTGCAACAACCGCAATTTTGACGCCGTAATGAAGAATGTTCAGCAGACGAGTATGCTGACGCCGACGGTAGAGTTTCTCGCGGCGATCGCCGTGACGTTCATCGTGTGGTTCGGCGGCTATGAGGTTGTCAACGGCGACATTACGGCGGGGGCGTTCGTCGCCTTCCTCACCTATGCCGTGAACCTTGCAAATCCGGTGAAGCGGCTCTCGCGCATCTACGGCAATCTCCAAAAGGCAATGGCTGCGGTGGATCGCGTCTTTTCCGTTGTGGATCTTAAAGAGTCGATCACGGATCAACCGGGGGCGCAGCCCCTGCCGCCCGTGGAGGGGCATGTCCGCTTCGAGAACGTTACGTTTTCTTACAAGGAGGGGCACGCGGCGCTCAGCGGCGTGACGCTCGATGCCGCCCCGGGAGAAATGGTCGCCTTTGTCGGTCCTTCGGGCGCGGGCAAATCGACGATCGCAAACCTCATTCCCCGGTTTTACGAGGTGGACAGCGGCACGATCCGCATTGACGGGCATGACATCCGCGATGTAACGCTCGCGTCTCTGCGCGGGCAGATTGGGCTTGTACCGCAGGAGACGATGCTCTTTTCGACGACGATTCGCGAGAACATCCGCTACGGACGCCTCGATGCGACGGACGCGGAGATTGAGGAGGCGGCGCGCGCGGCGAACGCGCACAATTTCATTATGGAGCTGGAGCACGGCTACGATACCGAGATCGGCGAACGCGGCGTGAGCATTTCGGGCGGTCAGCGCCAGCGCATCGCGATCGCGCGCGCGATTCTCAAAGACCCGCGCATCCTCATCCTCGATGAGGCGACGTCTGCGCTCGACACGGAGAGCGAGAAGATCGTGCAGGCGGCGCTTGACCGTCTCATGGTCGGGCGGACGAGCTTTGTCATCGCACACCGCCTTTCCACCATATTCAACGCCGACCGCATCTATGTCATCGACGCGGGGCATATCGTGGAGCAGGGGACGCATGAGGAGCTGCTTGCAAAGGGCGGGCTCTATCGGCATCTCTATGACATTCAGTTTCAAGGGGGCGACGTATGAGATTCCTCTACAATCTAGCGGCGATCCTCATTGTCACCATCATCATACCGATTTTCGTGCTGCGTGCGACACGCGAGCGCGGTTTTATCGAGCGCATCAAGCAGAGCTTTGGATTCTACCCGCAGGAGACCATCGAAAAGGTCGCGGGGAAAAACGCGATTTGGGTGCATGCCGCATCCGTCGGTGAGATCGTTGCGACAAGCCCGCTCGTCCGCGAGTTCCGCAAGGTCTTCCCGGACAGTCCCATCCTCGTCTCGGTCGTCACGACGGGCGGTTACGAGATGGCGCACCGCATCATCAAGGATGCGGACGCCATCATCTACTTCCCGCTCGACCTGCCCTTCCTCGCCTCACGCGTCGTGGGGCGCATCCGGCCGCGCGTGTTCCTGCCCGTTGAGACGGAGCTCTGGCCGAATTTCCTCAAAAAAGCAAAGCAGCTCGACGTCCCCGTCATGATGGTCAACGGACGCATCAGCGACCGCAGCGTCAAGCAGTACAAATATCTCTTCGGGATGCTGCGCGAGATGATCGGCACGGTGAAATGCTTCGCGATGCAGTCCTCCATCGACGCCGACTATATCATGCGTCTCGGTGCGCCGCGCGAGCTCGTCACGGTGACGGGCAACACGAAATTTGATCAGGCGTATACGAGCGTCAGCGCGGATGAGCGTGCCGCGCTCATCGAGGAGCTCGGACTCTCGGGCGCAAGCCGGATCATGATCGCAGGCTCCACGCACCGCGGTGAAGAAGAACTCGTGCTCGCGGCGTTCAAGGCGGTGCGCGAGAAAGACCCGGGCGTGCGTCTCATCATCGCGCCGCGCGAGGTGCTGCGTACCATGGAGGTGGAGCACCTTTGCCGCAAGGCAGGGTTTACAGTCACAACGCGCAAGGAACTGCAAAAGGGCAGCGCCGCGCGCGGCGAGGACATCGTTATCCTCGATACGGTGGGCGAGCTCGGGCGCGTTTACGGGCTCGGCGATGTCATCTACATCGGCGGCAGCCTCGTACCGCACGGAGGGCATAACATCCTCGAACCGGCGGCACACGGCAAGGCGATCATCGTCGGCAATCAGATGTTCAATTTCAAGGACATTCACGCACTATTCCGCAACCGTAATGCCGTCGTCACCGTAACGAACGGTGAAGAGCTGACGCGCGAAACGCTGCGTCTCTTTGGCGACGCTGCGGAGCGTGCGCGGCTCGAGGCGGAGACCCTTGCCATCATCAACGAGAACAAAGGCGCGTCGGAGAAATCTGCACGCATTCTTGTCGAGATGCTTGAAACCTATGAATCGCGCCGCTCCATTCGTGCGCAGGAGCGGATTGTCGGGCATCGCGTCCGCGCGACGCAAAAGGTCGCGAACTTTCAGACGTACTTCATCGATCTCGTGCATGATAAAGAGGTGCGCGGTATTTCGCGCAGGCTCATCATGGGCGTGTTCTATGTGTTCTCGCTCATCTACGAGCAGCTGGTCAACCTCAAACTCACCATGTACCGGTGGGGGTGGGCAAAGAAGGAGCGGCTCGACTGCTACGTCATCAGTCTCGGCAATGTCACCGTCGGCGGCACGGGCAAGACGCCGACCGCACAGCACCTCGCACGTGAGATCTCCGATATGGGCTACCGCGTCGCGATTCTCAACCGCGGCTACCGTGCCAAGTGGCGCGGCGAGGTCGGCATCGTTTCCGACGGGCGTACGCTGAAGATGGATGCCGAGACGGCGGGCGACGAGGCGTTCATGCTCGCAAAGCATCTGCCGAACGTCCCTGTGCTCATCGGCGCGCAGCGTGCTGTGACAGGGCGCTACGCAATCGAGCATTTCGGTGCGGAGGTTGCCATCCTCGACGACGGCTATCAGCACTGGCAGCTCGAGCGCGATATGGACATCCTGCTCGTCGATGCAGTCAACGTCTTTGGCAACGGTTACCTGCTGCCGCGCGGGACGCTGCGCGAACCGCTCTCGCATATCGACCGTGCGGACGTCTGTCTCATGACAAAGGTGGATCAGGCGGCGCCGGGCGCCATCGCGCATATTTGGGAGACGTTCCGCAGCTACAATCAGGACGGACTCGTTCTTGAGAGTATCCATCAGCCGCGCCAGTTTGTGCGGCTCTCGGACTGGTATGAAGATATCGCGGCAGGCGGCGTGCCCGTGACCGAGATGGAGGGCAAGAAAGTGCTTGCCGTCTCTGCGATCGGAAACCCCGCCTCCTTTGAACAGACGCTTGCCGATCTTGGCATCGAGATGGTCGAGAGTATGCGCTATCCGGATCATCACGACTACGGTGAGCGCGACATGGCGGAGGTGCTCTACCGTGCCGAGACACTCGGCGTCGAGGCAATCGTCATCACGGAAAAAGACGCGGTGAAGGTGCCGGGGGACGTCGTTCGCGCGAAGTGGCGCATTCCCATGTATGTCATCTCCGTTGAGGTTACACTCCAAAAAGGGCGCGAAGAATTTTTTTACGAACTCAAACGGCAGCTTGCGGAAAAACTGCGTGGCGGCAACATGCCGTCGTAAATCCGTATTCTTATGAAATCAGGTGAAGCATTGTGAAGGTTCTCTGCATCATCCCCGCGCGCTACGCGTCGACGCGTCTCCCGGGAAAGCCCCTGCGTGATATTGCAGGCAAACCGATGATCGTCCGCGTTTATGAGAGGGCTCTGCAAGCGCGTCTCGTGCAGGATGTTGTCGTTGCAACCGACGACGAGCGTATCCGCACGGTGGTGGAGGCGCACGGGGGGCATGCCGTTATGACGCGCGCCGACCATGCGACGGGGACGGATCGGCTCGCCGAGGCGGCGGCACGGATGACGGACTACGACCTCATCATCAACGTGCAGGGGGACGAGCCGCTGATCGAGCCGTCTGTGATCGATGCACTTGTCGAGCCGTTCCTTGCGGACGACCGGCTCGCGATGGCAACGGCAAAGACCGCAATCACGGACGAAGAAGAGCAGGAGAACCCGAACAACGTCAAGGTAATTACGGACAAAAGCGGCAACGCGCTCTATTTCTCACGTGCCCGTATCCCGTATGCGCGCGTTCCGGGGGCAAAGGTCTATAAGCACATCGGTATCTATGCCTACCGCCGAGACTTCCTGCTCGCCTATGCGCGGATGGCACAGACGCCGCTCGAGCTGTCCGAGTCCCTCGAACAGCTCCGCGCTCTCGAGAACGGATACCGCATCCGCGTCGTCGAAACGGACGCCGTATTCATCGGCGTCGACACCGAGGAAGACCTCGCCGCGGTCAACGAAGCGTATCGGAGACACGCTGCCGATTGACCGCGGCGCGAGAGTTCTTTATAATAGAACTACATACCGTGCTACTGCTTGTAGATTGAAAGGAGCCATGAAGATGAACAAAGTGAAGCTGGCGAATTTTGAGATCGGCGGCGGTGAGCCGCTTGTTCTGCTCGCAGGGCCGTGTGTCCTCGAGGGGCTGGATCGTTCGCTCATGATCGGCCGCGGCATCAAGGAGATCACTGACCGCCTCGGCATCCCCTATGTGTTCAAGGCGTCCTTTGACAAGGCGAACCGCTCCGCATTCCACAGTTTCCGCGGCCCGGGGCTGAAGGAGGGCCTGAAACTCCTCAAGACCATCAAAAAGGAGCTCGGCGTCCCCGTCGTTACCGACATTCACGAGACGCATCAGGCACGGCCTGCAGCGGAGGTTGTCGACATCCTCCAGATCCCGGCGTTCCTCTCGCGTCAGACGGATCTCCTCCATGCGGCGGCGCAGACGAATGCGATCGTCAATGTGAAAAAAGGGCAGTTCCTCTCGCCGAACGATATGCGCAACGTCGTCGATAAAATCCATGAGAGCGGCAGTGAGAAGATCCTGCTCACCGAGCGTGGGGCGAGCTTTGGCTACAACAATCTCGTCGTCGATATGCGTTCTTTCCCCATTATGCGCAGCTTCGGCTATTCCGTCATCTTTGACGGAACGCACAGCGTACAGCTGCCGGGCGGCGCGGGGACGAGCTCGTCGGGGCAGCGCGAGTTCGTGGAGTACCTCGTGCGCGCTGCGGTCGGCGCGGGTGTCGACGGGCTTTTCCTTGAGGTGCATGACAACCCGCCCGAAGCCCTTTCGGACGGGGCGAACATGGTCTACCTCGACAAGCTCGAGGATCTGCTGAAGGACGCGCTTGCCATTTATCAAATTGTGCGTAAAAAGTTAGTCTGAGCGGGGGATTCTATGTCGTTACATACGAGCATGATACAGGAAAAAGCCGTCGAGACGCTTGAGCTTGAGGCACAGGCGGTCGCGCGCCTCAAAGAGCGCATTGACGACGAGTTCGAGGCGGCGGTGCGCGCCATCCTTGACTGCAAGGCGCGCGTCGTCGTGACGGGCATGGGCAAATCAGGTCATGTCGGGCGCAAGATCGCGGCGACGCTCGCGAGCACGGGGACGCCCGCGTTCTTCATGCACCCAGCCGAGGCGTTTCACGGCGATCTCGGCATGGTGACGACGGACGACATCGTGATTGCCATCTCCAACAGCGGCGAGTCGAACGAGGTCGTCAACATCCTCTCCATCATCCACCGTATCGGCGCACGCATCATCGCCATGTGCGGACGGCGGCAGTCCCAGCTCGGGCGCAGCGCGGATTTTTACATTGACATCGGTGTGGAACGCGAGGCTTGTCCCCTCGGACTCGCGCCGACGAGCTCGACGACCGCGACGCTCGCGATGGGCGATGCCATCGCGATGGCGCTCATGGCGGCGCGCGACTTTAAGAAGGAAGACTATGCGCTCTTTCATCCGGGCGGCGCGCTCGGGCGCAGGCTTCTCCTCACCGTGTCGAACGTCATGCATACGGGCGACGAGAACCCGGTTGTCTCCTATCATACGAGCGTGAAGGACGCCCTCTTTGTCATGACGGACAAGGGACTCGGTGCGGCGTCCGTCGTCGATGCCGACGGCAAATTCATCGGACTCGTCACGGACGGCATCATCCGCCGCGCCCTTGCGAAGGACTACACCTTCCTCGACGAAGAGGTGCAGAACATTATGTTCGCCACGCCGCTCACGATTGCACCGGACAAGATGGCGGCGGCTGCTCTGCATGTGATGGAGGCGCATAAGCCGCGCCCCGTCACCGTCCTGCCCGTCGTTGATGCGGCGGGCGTACCCGTCGGTATCGTCCATTTGACGGATCTCCTCAGGCAGGGGGTCGTCTGATGCCGATACGAGAAGATGCCGTTGGGCGGGCGAAAAAAATCAAGCTCGTCATTCTCGATGTGGACGGCGTGCTCACGGACGGGAGCATCTACGTCGCCCCGGATGGGAGCGAACTCTATAAGTCGTTTTTCGTGCGTGACGGGCTGATCATCTCGCTTGCACGGAAGGTGGGCATCAATACTGCCGTCATCACGGGACGTGCCTCCTCCATCGTTGCGAACCGTGCACAGGAGCTGCATATCGACCGCGTTTATCAAGGAAGTCTCGATAAACGCACCGCCTATGCGGACATCAAGGAGCGGACGGGGCTGTTGGATGAGGAGATCGCCTATATCGGCGACGATATTGTCGATCTGCCGATCCTGCGCCGCGTCGGGTTGCCGTGCACCGTGGGCGACGCTGTCCCCGAGGTGCGCGATGCCGCACAAATCATTGCCGCCGCTCCGGGCGGACGCGGTGCGGTGCGCGAAATCTACGAGATCATCCTGAAGTCTCAGGGGCTTTGGAATGATGTGTTGACAGTTTTTTTACAGAACGAGGATGAAATTGCACAGTGAGACATCTGTCCCGGCGGTGTATGATAACATCATGCGCAGAAGCATCAAGATAGGCGTGCCCTTGATCGGCTGATGTGCGCTTTAGATCATGGTAAGAAGGAGGTGCGGTGCGCCGTGCTGTATAATACTTTAATGCTGCTCAGCTATATCGCGTGCCGTACGCCGCGCCCCCTCCTGCTCGCGGTCGGGTGGGTACTCGGCAATCTCTACTACCTCATCATCGCAAAGATGCGTCGCCGCGCCGTTGCGCAGATGATGCCCGCGCTCGGCATCGACGAAGCGGAGGCAAAGCGGCTCGTGCGCGCTTCGTTCATCAATATGGCGCGCAACGTTCTCGACATCCTTGCCATGCCGATGCTCAATGAGAAAAACCTCGGCGACTATATTGAGATTGACCATATGGAACGTATGGAGGAGGCTCTTGCAGAAGGACGCGGCGTCGTCGTACTCACGGGGCATATCGGATGCTGGGAATGGCTCTCGGCAGCGTTCACGCTCAATGGAATGCCTGTCAGCGCGATTGCAAAACCGCAGCCGAACATCCAGTACACGCGCGTGCTTGACGACTTGCGCGCGACCATTCACGTTGAGATCTTCTCGCGCGGCACGAGCGAACTGCTTGCGGCGGCGCGTGCCCTCAAGGGCGGGCGCATCCTCGGCTTCCTCGCCGATCAGGACGGCGGTCCCGGCGGCGCATTCATTGAGTTCCTTGGGCGCACGGCGTCCACACCGCTCGGTCCCGCGGTATTCTCACGCAAGTTCAAATCACCTGTGCTGCCTGCCTTTATCCTCCGCCAGCCAAACGGCAAGCATCGGGTTGTCATCGGTGAGATCATGCGCTGCCCGAACACGGGGGACAGCGACCGTGACCTGTATGAATTTACAGTGGAGATGACCGCTGTCGTCGAGCGCATCATCCGTGAGAATCCGACCCAGTGGATTTGGTTCCAGCACCGATGGAACACCGCGCCGGAACAGCAGCGCACGGGCAAGCATCACATGTCGGTCGCACAGGAGGAGGGGACGTAACGGTGCAGAAGAAATATCTCTACGGCGGTGCTGCGGCATTCCTGATCCTCCTTATCGTGTGGGCAATATCGACCGCACCGCAGCCGCCAACCTCATCAGAGGTCTCCGATGCGCCGCGCATCATGTCCTACGAGAATAATACGCTCAGCGAGGAACGCGACGGGCGTACAGTATGGACGCTCACCGCGCAGCAGATGACTGTTGACATTGATACACAGGATACGAGTATGCAGGGGATAGAGGGCGCCTTCTACAGCGAGGACGGGCGGACACTCACACTGCACGCGGATGAGGGGCACATGGATCACGAGACACGGGATGTTGTGCTCACGGGCAGTGTGAACGCTGCAACGAGCGACGGTGCGAGCCTCATGGCAAATGAACTCAAATGGACCTCAACAGAAGGGACTCTTACCGCGACGGGTGATGCACAGGTAGAGCGCGATGATCTGCGCGCGACAGGCGACCGCATCATGAGCATGGATGAATTCCGGCAGTTTCGTAT
The DNA here is from genome assembly GCF_000287655.1 of Selenomonas sp. FOBRC9. Taxonomy (NCBI): domain Bacteria; kingdom Bacillati; phylum Bacillota; class Negativicutes; order Selenomonadales; family Selenomonadaceae; genus Selenomonas; species Selenomonas sp. FOBRC9. The sequence continues at coordinate 88,512 of NZ_ALJR01000003.1, read as the reverse complement.
CGAAGGAAACGCGCGGATAGAAAAGGGGGCGTCGAAATGACGAAGAAGAAACTCTATCACGGCATTTTGCTGCTGTTGGCGGCGGGCGCATTCTCCGCGATGGCATCTGCGGCGGGCTCGAACGAGCCGACATCGCTCACGGCGGATTCCCTCAGTTATAACACGCAGACGGGACTTGTCACGGCGGAAAACAACGTGCGTATGGAGCAGGGGACGGGGCATATCGAGGGGCAGCGTGCCACCTATAATATCAAAACGCAGGAGGGGACGGTCGAGGGCGGCGTCCATGCCGTGCGCGACGATATGCAGCTCTCCTGCGACCGTCTCTTTGCCGCAGGGCAGGAGCACTGGCAGGCGATCGGCAGCGTACGGATGGTCAAGGCGGATCGTACCTTTACAGGCCCGCAGGCCGATTATTACCCCGGTCAAAACGATCGCATTCTTGCGGCGTCGGGCGGAACGATTACAAGCGCGGACGGCACCTTTTCCGCAGACCACATTGAGGGATGGCTCAAAGAAGAGCATTATATCGGCACGGGGAACGCGCATCTTGTGAGCCCCCCGCGCGATATGGAGGGGGGCGGCGACCGTATGGATTACTACGGCAAGGCGGAAAAGCCCTACGTCGTCCTTGATGGCAGCGCGTGGGTCATGCAGGCGAACAATATCGCGCGCAGCAATCATATGACCGTCTATCTCGCGGACGACGGCACGCCGGTGACGGAGTAGGGAGGGCGGCATCTTGCATCTCGAATCCCGAAACCTCGTCAAGAAATTCGGCAGCCGCACGGTCGTCGACCGCATCTCCGTTCGCGTGGACAAAGGGGAGATCGTCGGGCTCCTGGGACCCAACGGCGCGGGCAAGACGACGACGTTCTATATGATCGTGGGGCTTGAGCAGCCCACGCACGGCGACGTCTATCTCTCAGACATCTGCATCACGGATTATCCCATGTACCGGCGCGCCGCGCTCGGCATCAGCTACCTCACGCAGGAGCCGTCCATCTTTCGCAAGCTCACCGTCACGGAGAACATCGCCGCGATCCTTGAGACGACGAAGCTCTCCAAGGCGGAGCAGAAGCATCGCCTCGACGGACTGCTTGAGGAGTTCCACATCGGACATGTGCGCGACCGGCGCGGCACGGAACTCTCGGGCGGCGAGCGTCGGCGCGTCGAGATCGCGCGCTGTCTCGCGCTCGAGCCGCAGTTCATCCTGCTCGACGAGCCGTTCGCGGGCGTCGATCCGCTCGCCGTCGCCGACATCCAGGAGATCATCGAGTATCTGCGCCAGCGCGGCATGGGAATTCTTATTACCGACCACAACGTCCGCGAGACGCTGCACATCGTCGATCGCGTCTACCTCCTCAGCGAGGGCAAACTCCTCCTAGAGGGGGACAGCCAAACCATCGCCGACAGCCCTGTCGCACGGAAATTCTACCTGGGCGAGAACTTCTCCCTTTGAACGCATCCGTACGAGGTGAGGGGCTTTCATGGATTTACAACTATTTGCTATAGATTATACAAAATACGGTGATAAGGGACTTCGTTCCTCCATTCGCCATAATTTAGAGCAAATCGAAAAGCACAGGAATAAAATAGCCCATCCGGAAGATTATGTGACAGATTATCACCTGAGGAGCGAACAGTATCGGTCAGGGATTGTTCGTCATTGGGAAATGGAAATCGCTAATTTCCGGCGGCAAATTGCAAACGCACAAGAAGAGATGAAAAGGAGGGGACTCAAATGAGACTGCGTGATGATGTGACGCGTGATATGCTCGCGGATATGATGACGGAGATTATGGAGGATGTAAAATTTTATAAAGATGACGCCGCGAAGATGCTCGCGTCTGATCCCCATAACGAATTTCAAGCATGTATGCATACGGCATACCGCACGATAGAGGAGCTGATGCAGTCGCGACTGGCAACGCTGGAAGAAACGTCCGCCGCGCCGCGCATACCCCCCGCCCGATATAAGCGTTTGGCATAGCCATGGGCGAGAACTTCTCCCTTTGAACGCGAGCGCTCCTTGGAGAGACTTCTTCGAGGAGCTTTTGTTATGGGCGGAGGAACTCGCAAAATATGTATCTTGATTCGCATCTTCATTTGTTATAAAATAAACACCGATTGAAAAATGCAGAGCGCCGTCCGTGCGCTCGGAAAGTGGGTTAAACAATGGCGGAATCCGCATGGTCCGTACTTCCTCCGGTCATTACGATCGCGCTCGCACTGTGGACGAAGGAAGTTTATATGTCGCTCATCATCGGAATTTTCTCCGGAGCGATGCTCTTTACGAACTTTAACGTCCTCGAGGCAGTGCTCGTTATGTTCTCAGTGATGGAGGAAAAGGTCGGCGCGAACGTGAACATCCTTGTATTCCTCGCGATCCTCGGCATCCTCGTCGCGGCGATCACGCGCTCGGGCGCGACACGTGCGTATGGCGAGTGGGCGGCGCGCACGATCAAGGGCGAGCGCAGCGCACTGATGCTGACAGCATTGCTCGGCGTCGTCATCTTCATCGACGACTATTTCAACTGTCTCACCGTCGGTACGGTCATGCGTCCCGTAACGGATAAACTCAAGATCGCGCGTACAAAGCTCGCGTACATCATCGATGCCACGGCGGCGCCCGTCTGCATCATCGCGCCCGTCTCGAGTTGGGCGGCGGCAGTCGGCTCCTCGCTTCCGGAGAACAGCGGCATCGACGGATTCTCCCTCTTTTTGCAGACGATACCGTTCAACCTTTACGCACTCCTCACGCTCGCGTTCATGGTATTCATCATCTGGACGGGACGCGACTACGGCGCGATGGGACGCTCCGTGCGCGAGAACCAAAAGGAGTTCTTCATCCCCGCCGAGTACCGTGAAAGTGCGGGCGCGCGCGACGAGGAAGCGGGCAAGGGCAAGATGATCGACCTCCTCCTGCCGCTCGCCGTCCTCATCGGCGCGTGTATCTACGGGATGCTCTACACGGGCGGTATCCACGAGGGCAAGAGCGTCGCGCAGGCGTTCGCCGACTGCAACTCGTCGAAATCGCTCGTCTTCGGATCATTCCTCGCCTTTGCCTTTACGGGACTTCTCTATCTGCCGCGCCGCGTGCTGCCCTTCACGGAGTTCTGCAAGAGCTTCAGCAAAGGATTTAAGGCGATGGTGCCCGCGATCTTTATCCTCTGCCTTGCGTGGACGCTCTCGGGCGTGTGCAGTGATAAATATCTGAACCTCGGCGGATTCGTCGGCGGACTCGTGAGTGCGCACGCCTCCATCATCATGTTCCTGCCGCCCATCTTCTTCCTTGTCGCGCTCGGACTCTCGTTCGCAACGGGGACGTCGTGGGGGACGTTCGGCATCCTCATCCCCATTGCGATCGCCGTGCTCGGCGACATCGAGAGCTCCGCCATGCTCGTCGTCTGCGTTGCCGCAGTGCTCTCGGGCGCGGTCGGCGGCGATCACGCCTCGCCCATATCGGACACGACCATCCTCGCGTCCGCGGGCGCGCAGTGCCATCACCTCGACCATGTGAGCACGCAGATCCCATATGTGCTCACCGTCTCGCTCTGCTCACTCATCGGCTATGTCGTAGACGGTATGACGCAGAACGGATGGCTCGGTGTCGCCGCGGGATCCGCCGCACTCGGCGTTGTCATGCTGGTGATTTTGCGCCGAGTGCCGCCGCAGGGGGAGCGCGCGGAACTGTCCGCATAATCAATACATCAGCTCGGACTGCCGTACTGCGTTTTACGCGTGTGCGGCGGTTCTTTTTTGTACCCACAGAAGCAGCAACAGTACGAATGCCGCTTTCATCAAGAGCTTGCGCAAAGATAAGATGCTTTATCCCTGCAGATGATGAATATGCTGTCCTGCAAAGCGCTGCATGTTTCATCCAATAGGGTTCTATCCGATGGATTTTCTTTTCGTCGGCTTATGTTATGATATTAAGAGAAATATCTAGAAAAAGGGGGAACGCTGATGATCATCCACACAGGGATGCGCACGGACATCCCCGCATTCTATACGCCATGGCTCTGCAATCGTCTGCGTGCGGGATCGGTCTGTGTGCGCAATCCCTTTGATCGGGCGCAGGTTACACGCTATCGCCTTGACCCTGCCGTCGTCGACCTGATCGGATTCTGTACGAAAAATCCTGCGCCGATGATCCCGCATATGGAACTGCTCCGGGACTTTGGGCAGCTCTGGCATGTGACGATCACGCCCTATGGGCGTGACGTGGAGCCGCATGTGCCGCCGTGGCGGGAGGTTGCGGCATCATTTCGCCGCCTCTCTGCGATTGTCGGAACGCATCGGATTGCTTGGCGTTACGATCCTGTCTTTCTCCACGGTCAATATACATTGGACTTTCACCGCCGCGCGTTCCGGGAGATGGCAGAAACGCTTGCAGGGACAACGGAAAGTGTCGTTATCAGCTTTATCACACGCTATGAAAAGACCCTGCGGAATTTCCCGGGCATACGTGCCGTTCTGCCGGAGGAGCGCATGGAGCTGGGGGCGTATATCGTCGAGACGGCACGCATCTATGGTATGACAGTCTATCCGTGCGGCGGGGGGAGGGAACTTGCCGCGCTTGGTGCGGACTGCGGCGGATGCATGGCGCCGCGCATCTATGAACGGGCACTCGGCGCGCGTCTCCAGTTTCCGCAGTATGTGCGGCAGCGAACGGAATGCGACTGTTATCTTGGCGCGGACATCGGCGCTTATGACAGCTGTCCGCACCTCTGCCGCTATTGTTACGCGACAAGTCACGCCGGGCGGATGCAACGGAATATCCATACGCATGACCCCGCATCCCCATTTCTCCTCGGCGATGCGGAGCCGGACGATCGGGTACACGACGCCCGGCAGGAGAGCTGGCTGGAGCGGCAGGAAGTCCTATTTTGACAACTTCGATAAAAAATGCTTGCACTCTATGAAAAAACTCTGTATAATACAGAGCGTTGAAATCCTTTCCTCTTGACCTGTTAGTCGTTCGGCGAACGAGTGAAAGACTGCTTATTTGTTCAGTCCTTCTGTCGTACCGCATCTCAATGAACGCTCTCTAGTTCGGCGGATGGAGCGTCAAAATAATATCTATTCAAAGGGAGATTGTGGAAGAATGGCTTTTGAAGACAAAACCCTCGTATGCAAAGAGTGCGGAAATAATTTCGTATTCACGTCAGGGGAGCAGGAGTTCTATGCGGAGAAGGGGTTCGAGAACGAGCCGGCACGCTGCCGCGACTGTCGCGACAAGCGCCGCCGCAGCCGTGATGAGAGTCACAGCGGCGAGCGTCAGATGTTCCATGTCGTCTGTGCGGAGTGCGGGAAGGATACGGAAGTACCTTTCGAGCCGAAGACGGATCGTCCGGTGTACTGCCGTGACTGCTTTACTGCGAAGCGTCCTGCACGTTTCTAAGCGTTTATAAGGGGACTCAGCGTTTCCTTTGGGGAGAGGGATTGCTGCAAGCGTTTTGCAGCGTCCCTCTTTCGTTTTTATCCACATGAGGAGGTTTCCCAATGAAACTGAAAAAATTAGCAATGATCTTTACCGGTACTCTTCTGAGCCTTGCTATGGTCGGCTGCGGCGGCAGCTCGGGCGATCAGGCGAAGCAGGAGGCCAAGGTACTTCGCGTCGGTGCGACCATCGACTTCGCTCCGTTCGAGTTCCAGGATGAGGGACAGAAGGAATATCAGGGCTTTGACATGGATCTCATCCGTGCCATTGCAAAGGAGATGGGACGCGAGGCGGAGATACAGAATATCGGCTTTGACGGACTCATTCCCGCTCTTCAGGCAAAGAATATCGACGTCATCATCAGCGGCATGACGATCAATGATGAGCGTAAGGAAAAGGTCAATTTCTCCGCGCCGTATTACCAGTCCGGCCTCACGATGGTTGTGCGTTCGGACGAAGAGGCGATCAAGTCGTTCAATGACCTCAAGGGACACAAGGTCGCCGCGCAGATCGGCACGACGAGCGCCAACATGCTCAAGGAGCAGGAGGGGATTACCGTCCTCGAGCTGAATACACCGGCGGACTGCTTCATGGAACTCAAGGCACGCGGTGTGGATGCCGTCGTAAACGACCGTCCGGTCAACGATTACTACATCAATCAGACGCAGGCGGTCGGAGTGAAGTCGCTTTCCGATATGCTTTCGGCAGAGGAGTACGGCATTGCGATTTCGAAGGACAATACCGAGCTGCAGAAGGAAATCGATGCGGCACTCAAAAAGCTGCACGATAACGGTGAGTACGACAAGATTTATCAGAAATGGTTCGGCACGGGTAAATAATCATCCAACCGACGATATAACGGGGCTGTGCACGGTATGGTGCGGCAGTCCCGTTTTTATGTGCAGTGTCGGTGCAAATGCAGTTATTGTCTTGTAAAGATATACTAGGAATGATATACTTTAATGCAGAAGAATCACTAGAAAGTACTGCCGACAGGCGGGCGAAAGGAGTTTCTCGATGCTGAATATGGACAAGAAACTCGCCAAGCGCGAGGAAGAGGGCAAAATCATCCGTGCGGGTATTGTCGGCGCGGGGCAGATGGGGCGCGGGATGGTTACGCAGATGGCGCTCATGAAGGGGATTATGCCCGCGATTGTCTCGGATATTAAGTTTGAAAATGTCATCAACGCGTTCCATTATGCGGGCATCAGCGACGATGAGATCGCGGTCGCAAAGACGCTCGAAGAGGCGAACCGCTATATGGAGCAGGGGAAATACGTCGCGACTGAGAACTCGGATTTCATCTCGCAGGCGAACCTCGTGGAGGTCGCGATCGACGTGACGGGCGTGCCGGAAGTCGGCGTGAAGATCGCGATCGACGCGATGAACAATCATAAGCACGTCGTGATGATGGATGTGGAGACGGACGTTGTGATCGGCAGCTACCTCAAGAAGCTCGGCGATAAGAACGGTGTCATTTACACAGGCTCTGCGGGCGACGAGCCGGGCGCCGTGATGGAGCTCTATTCCTTCGCGCGCGCGATGGGCATGGACGTCAAGGTCATGGGCAAGGGCAAGAACAATAAGCTGGACTACGACTGCAACCCTGACACGGTGCTCGAGGAGGCGACGCGCCGCAAGATGAGTCCGCGGATGCTCACGTCATTCAAGGATGGCACAAAGACGATGGTCGAGATGACGGCAATGTCGAACGCGACGGGATTGGTGCCCGATGTGGTCGGCGGTCACGGTCCCTCGGCATCGCCGAAGGATCGCTGTGCGGATCTCAATGAAATCTTTAAGCTCAAGAAGGACGGCGGCATCCTGAACCGCCACGGGGTTGTGGAATATGTCAACGGCATCGCGCCGGGTGTATTCGTGACGGTGACGACCTCGAACGAGGAGATCGCATATCAGATGGGCTATCACAGCATGGGACCGGGTCCGCTTTGGACGCTCTATCGCCCCTATCATCTCTGCAATCTCGAAACGCCGCTGACGGTCGCAAAGATCGTGATCGACGGCGAGCCGACGATCATCCCCCTCGATGGACCTGTCAGCGAGTGCATTGCCGTTGCAAAGCGTGATCTGAAGGCGGGCGAAACGATTGACGGCATCGGCGGCTACACCACCTACGGCTCCATTGCGACGGCGGAGGAGACCTACGCGAAGGGGTACGTCGTCTATGCGCTCGTGAATAAGAACACGCGCATGAAGTGCGACGTCAAGAAGGGTACCCTCCTCACCCTCGACATGGTTGAGCTCGACACCTCCACCCAGCTCTATCAGGTACGCAAAGAGCAGGATAAGATGTACAACAACGGCTACGCACTGAAGTAACTCACTCAGATATAACGAAAAATCCCCGCGGCACTGCCGCGGGGCGTTTTCCTATTGGCATCATTATCTAATTTTTTCAATCAGCGCATCATGCAGTGTCTTGGAGAAGTTAATTCCCTCGGCACGGGCGCGGTCATTCAGCCATGCGGGGATGGTCAGTGTTTTCTCGACGGAGCGGCTGCCTTTACAAGGTTGATATTCGTGCGGATGAGTGTAGGATAGGCGAGTTCTTCTCTGGGGGTGGACTGACTGCATAGGATGTGCAGCGGGAGGTCGTCTCCACGCGAAAGTGATTCTATGGGAGCACAGGCAAGTGCCTCTGCTGCATTTGTCAGAAATTCGTCCATCGTGTTGGCGGAGGCCTGGCGGCCGGGTAGTTCGGGGAACTCTGCCCAAAGTCCGTTCGAATCTTTGTGAATGATGGCGGGATATATGTATTGCATGGAAGCTTCCATGCATTTTAGTATTCGCATAGGTTGTCACATATGAGATAATTATTTCACATATGTGACAATAAAAATCAAAAACAATGAAAAAAGCTGTGAAACACCAAATTTACAGCTTTTTTTCTTGTCTTATTTTTGTATTCAGGTTATATTCAATTTGTCAGGACGACAATAGCGCTATATGGTCACATATGTGAAAGTGAGTTCTCCGAGGAGGAAGATTGCATGCAGGCCGTGGATAAACGGATCCTTATCAAGGCGGCAAATCTCTACTACAGTGACGGTTTGAAGCAGGGGGAAATCGCATCACGTCTTGGTGTCGATCGCACGACAGTGAGCAAGTATCTCAAGCGGGCGCTTGCGGCAGGCATTGTCCGCATCACGGTTGAGACGGACAGCAACGAGGAGCTTGAGAGCGCGCTCGAGCGTCGCTTCGGTCTCCGTGAGGCATACGTCGTTGCGCACAGCATCGACCTTGAACAGGTCAAGCGGCGTATGGCACAGGCAGGGCTGAGTCTCCTGCGGCGCATTGTGACCGACGGACAGACCATCGGTCTCGCGTGGGGGACGAGCATTCGCGAGTTGACGCGCTATGCGGCGGCGGAGCGACTGCACCCGGTCAATGCGGACTTTGTTCCGCTCGATGGCGGCCCTGAGAGCGTCGACAGCGAACTCCATGTGAATACGCTCTGCTATGAACTGGCAAATGCATTTGGTGGGCGCAGCCATTACATCTACGCCCCCGCGATTGCGCGTACGGCGGAGATTGCAGCGGCGATCCGACAGGATGTGAACTTCGAGCAAATCATGCAGTTCTGGGAACGGCTGGACATCGGCATTGTCGGCATCGGTGCGCCCGTGAAATCCTCGAACCTCGTCTGGATGGGCAGTTTCGGCAGAGAGGCGATTGAGAGCCTGCTGCGGGAGCGTGTGGTCGGCGAGATCTGCTCTATGTTCTACGACATCCAAGGGCGTCCCGTCACCACCGAGTTCCACGACCGCATCATCGCTGTCGAGCTCGAGCGCCTCCGTGCACTGCCATACAGCATCGGCATGGCGGCATCGCGCGAGAAGGTGCCCGCAATCCTCGGTGCGCTGCGCGGACATTACATCAACGTCCTCATCACGGATGAGGAGACAGCAAAAATTCTTTTGAATGAATGAAAGGAACGATGACAATGCTCTGGCTTGTTCTGATTGCCGTACTCATGTGGGTGCTCCAACTTGTCTTGAGCATCCTGCAGTTCCGACGCTTCGCGGCACATGTAAAGGAAATGCGCTGTGAGGGACGCGTCGCCATCGGGAAGGCGAAAGGGCGCTTCGTCGCAGGTGCCATCGTCCTCTTCGTCATTGATCCTGCGTGCAACATCGTGCGCGGTGAGATCATGAAGGGACTCACCGTATTTGCGGGGTTCCGCGCATTCGACGACTTTACCGGCAGAAATCTGCTCGATCTCACGGAGGCGGATGTCGTCTCCTATGATCGTCAGACGCGCCGCGCCGTGCTCGGCGCGCGTGAGGAGTATATCATCTACCAAGAGCAGGGGGAGACCCTTGCCAGTCACGCCTAAACAATGACCGTTTCCATATGAAAGGAGACATATCATGGATACCTTGATTCTCTTTGCCGAAGGCTTCATCGGCATGTTCAACAAGGGCGGCGAAACCCTTATCGGCTGGGTCACGGGCATTATCCCAACGCTCGTCTGTCTGCTCGTCGCGATGAATGCGATCGTGCTCTTCGTCGGCAACGAGCGTGTCGAGAAATTCGCCCACCTCTGCTCAGGTAATCCCATCTCGCGCTACGTCATTCTTCCGTTCATCGGCGTCTTTTTCCTCTGCAACCCGATGGCACTCTCCCTCGGCAAATTTTTGCCCGAGTACTACAAACCCTCGTACTACGCGGCGGCCTCGTCCGCATGCCATACAATGAACGGCATGTTCCCGCATGTCAACCCGGGCGAGATGTTCGTTTTCCTCGGCGTTGCGAACGGTATCACGACTCTCGGGCTGCCGTACACCGACCTCGCGCTGCGCTATCTGCTCGTCGGACTCATCGTCAACTTCCTGCGCGGCTGGCTTACGGACTTCACGACGGCGTACGTCCAGCGTCAGCAGGGTGTGCAGCTCAGCAAAGAACCGGCAGTGCTCAAGAGCTAATACCATCGGAGAGGAGAATCGATCATGAGCGAATATAAAAGTGTCGTCGTATCGGCGGGTTCGGGCGGCTTTGGCGGCCCGCTGACTCTCACGCCGAATGAAAAGCGGAACAAGATTGTCAACATTACGGGCGGCGTGATCTCGGATGTCGCTGTGCGCCTCGGGGAAATGACGGGCGCGGAGGTCGTGGACGGATTCAAGACCAGCGTGCCCGAGGACGAGATCCTTGCGGCGGTCATCGACTGCGGCGGCACGCTGCGCTGCGGCATCTATCCGCAGAAGCACATTTTCACCGTGAACATCAAACAGACGGGGCCCTCGGGTCCTCTCGCGCAGTACATCAAGCCCGATATCTACGTCTCCGGTGTCAAGCCGGCAAATATCGCATTCAGCGACGGTACTGCCGCTCACGCCGCAGCACCTGCAGCCGCAGCGCCGGCAGAGGAGGCTGCGCCGAAATACGACACCTCGAAGAAGATCACGGAGCAGTCCGGCAGTCTCATGGCAAAGGTCGGTCAGATGATGGGCGGCATCGTTGCCACGTTCTATCAAGCAGGGCGTGAGTCCATCAATACACTCATCACGACGATTCTGCCGTTCATGGCATTCGTCTCCATGCTCATCGGCGTCATCCTCGGCTCGGGCTTCGGAGACTTCGTCGCGCATTTCGTCTCGCCGCTCGCGGCGTCTCCGATCGGGCTCGTCATCCTCGCACTGATCTGCTCCTTCCCGCTCCTTTCCCCGTTCCTTGGGCCTGGGGCGGTCATCGCGCAGGTTGTCGGCGTCCTCATCGGCGTTGAGATCGGTCTCGGACACATCCCGCCGAACCTCGCACTCCCTGCCGTCTTTGCGATCAACGTGCAGTGCGCCTGCGACTTCATCCCCGTCGGGCTCGGACTTGCCGAGTCGGATGCAAAGACTGTCGAGATCGGTGTGCCTGCCGTGCTTTACTCCCGTTTCATGACGGGACCGCTTGCCGTTATCATTGCGTGGATTGCAAGCGCAGGACTTTACGAGAGTTGAACAATCGTGCAGAAGGAGAATAGATCATGAGCTGGTTACATCTCGAAGGAAAGACCGCAATCGTTACCGGCGGTGCGTCGGGGATCGGCAAGGCGGTCGTGGAGGCCTTTTTGGAACAGGGCGCGAATGTCGTCGTCTGCGATATGAATCCCGAGCCTCCCGCATTTGAGGAAACGCGCAGCAAGATGCTCTACGTCGTCACTGACGTGACGAAGCGTGCGAGCGTCGAGGCAATGGTGGAGAAGGCGAAGAAGCAGTTCGGCAGCATCGACATCCTCGTCAACAATGCCGGCATCAACATCCCGCGCCTCCTCGTCGATCCGAACGATCCGCACGGGAAATACGAGCTGGATGACAGCGTATTCGAGAAGGTCACGGCGGTCAACCTGAAGGGCGTCTACCTCTGCGCGCAGGCGGTCGGACGCGAGCTTGTCGCGCAGGGGCACGGTGTGCTCATCAACATGAGCTCCGAGAGCGGCATCGAGGGGTCCGAGGGGCAGAGCATCTACGCCGCGACAAAGAACGCCGTCAACTCCTTTACGCGCTCATGGGCAAAGGAGTTCGGCAAATACGGTGTGCGTGTCGTCGGTGTCGCCCCCGGCATTCTCGAGGCGACGGGGCTTCGCACCCTTGCTTACGAAGAGGCGCTTGCCTACACGCGCGGCATCAGCGTCGACGAACTGCGCAAGGGATATGCGAGTACGAAGACCACACCGCTCGGGCGCAGCGGCAAACTTGCTGAGGTCGCCGACCTCGTTGTCTACCTCGCCTCTGAGCGTGCCTCCTACATCCATGGCGTCACCTACAATGTTGCGGGCGGCAAGACGCGCGGTTGAGAGATTCATACGATACGGCAGGAGAATGCAGCATGAAATACTATTGTGAAATCACAAGCTGGGGCGATGAGGCACTTCTCTTTCTCGAGAACCCGGAGACCAACTTTATCATTATCTTCAACGACAATGCTCCGGCGGAGCTGGCATCGTTCTCCGTGCTCCATACGCCGGCGAACTACAACGCGGATCCCATCGTTGGCGATACGATGGTTGTTTGCGAAAAAGCATTCACAATTACCGCGATCGGTGACGAGGCGCTTGATACACTCAAGGAGATGGGGCACTGCACGCTTTCCTTCAAGGGCGGCGCTGAAGCGGAGCGTCCTGGCTGCATCATGCTGCAGGGGGATGTGCCGCTCACGAGGGACGATGTTAGAGAAGGAGCGACCATCGAGGTCTACTAATGGGATAGAAAAACACAAAGCCTCGTACCAATCAGTACGAGGCTTTGTGTTTTTGTTTTTCTTAGAACGTCATGCGTACGCCGCCGCGCCAGATGCGGCCGTCGTAGGCAAGGGCATCGTTCTCCTTGTTGAAGATGTTGTCGACGCCGAGGTAGGCGCTGAACTGGTCGTTGAATTTCTTCGTAACGACGAAGTTCATGAGTCCGAGAGACGCGTCTTTGTAAATGGTTCTGGCAGCCATGCCGCTTCCAACCCGCTCCGCATAGCGGTAGCCGGAGATCCAGTCCTGCCAGAGCGTTGCGTTCCAGCCGTGCCTCGGGTCGTCATAGCTGAGCTGGAGGCTTGCCTTGTGGCGGGCACGCCCGACCAGCCGAATATCTGCCTTGTCGTCATGCGCATCAAGGTAGGTGTAGAGACCGCGCAGAGAAAATCCGCTGCCGAGATCCTGCCGTGCCTCCAACTCGATTCCCTGAATCGTTGCGCTGTCAATGTTCTGATATGTGCCGGTTGCAAGCACGCGCGGTGGAAATCCGGGAAGGGGGGTTATGACCGTATTGATGTTGATCAAATCCTCCACCTTATTGCGGAAGTAACTGAGTTTTCCAGAAGTTTTTCCACACTCAGCCTCGATGCCAATATCGAAGTTGAAGGATTTCTCGGGTTTCAAATTCGGATTTCCAATAATGTGGACATCCATTCGAGCATTCGGTGTATGCCGCCAATCAAAGTACAGTTCGCTCGCTGTCGGAGCGCGGTAGGCAGTGCCGATGTTCGCCTTGAAGCGCAGGTTCTTGCTCACCTTATACGTTGTACCGAGCTTGCCCGTGATCTCGCTGCCGAATATGTTGTTGTAGTCCCAGCGAATGGACGGGATGAGCAGCCAGCGCGGGCTTGCCACCCACTCGTCCTGGAGATAGAGAGCGGCGTAGTTCATCGAGCTGTCGCCAAGCTGATTCGTCATGCCTTCGAGTGTTTTGGTTTTTGTTCCGCGAATGCGTGTGCCTTTGTAATCCTCCTTGCGGTACTCGCCGCCGACGGTCAGCAAATGGTCCTTTGCAATCTGCATGGAGCGTCTGCCGTCGAAGATGAGAGAGTTGAACGTCATGTCGTCAAAACTGTGGAGGCTGCCGCTTGCGCGGTTTCGTGTGCGCTGGTTCTTGTCGAAATACGTGTAGTATGCCTGCATCTCGTAGTCGCCGCGGCGGTCACGTCCGGAATATTTGACACCCGTGGAAAAGCGGTCGTGGTCATAACTCGTGCCCTGCGTGAGCGAGTCCTTCATATAGAGGTCTTCCTTCAGATAGTCGAAGAAGATGTCGAGCCATTTGTTTTGTGCCACATCCATACGGCCGTCGATGTTGAAGAAATACTTTTTGCCGTGCATGTTGCTTGTAACATTCGTTCCGCGTTCACGTATATCCATATGCTTGAAGCTTGTGCTGAACGCCCATTTTCCGACCTTTCCGGAGTCGAGGCGGATGCCCTGATCGCTCTGCCGGGTGGTCCAGTCAAGTGTCAGCGAAGCCTGTGCCTTAGCAGGGCGCTTCCGAATGACGTTGATGACGCCGCCAAGCGCCTCCGAGCCATAGAGAGAGCTGACAGCGCCGCGCACAATCTCGATGCGTTCCACGTCGTCCATATTGATGCGCTGGAGTTCGTAGTAGTTCATCGTTTCGCTTGTATTCTCTGTCCGGACGCGGCGGCCGTCGACGAGGATGAGCGTCTGGTTGGTATTCATGCCGCGGAGGCCAGAGCGGTTGCCGACCATCGCGTTCTCCTGTATGTCGATGCCGATGGCCAGCTTCAGTGCCTGCGCGAGTGTCTCTGCGCCCATCTTGTCAATATCGGCGCGCGTGATGACCTCAACGGCACTGGGCGTTTCCTTGACCTCCTGCTCTGTGCGGGATGCCGTAACGACAATGTCCTTCGTTTGTACATTTTTGCCCTCTGCCTGATCCGTGCTCTCTGCTGCGTAGGCGGGAACAGACATCGCACCGAGGACGGCGGCGGTCAGAAGCAGGTTTTTCTTCATGTATTTTTGCAACATTTTTCATCTCCGATCACTGGATACCAATACGGCGCACACAGCGCCTCCGCTGCTCGTTCAGCTCTCCTAAAATGCTGCATTTTTTTGTGCGTATTCCTCCCCTCACTGCGGTGCAGGATACATGATGTCTGCAAGCGCCTGGAGGGCGTCGGCTGCGCGAACGCCCGGGTTCACGGCGAAAAGATCGTAGGGCAGGACGTAGACACGGCCGTTTTTGACGGCGTCGACACCGGCCCAAGCCTCGTTTTCCTGCAGATCGCGGCGCATCTTCGGTTCGAGCGTCTCTGTGGGTCCGTGTACGATGACGAAGATCACGGCGGGGTCCTCACGTGCAACAAACTCCATGGAGATCGGCAGATAGGCACCGTCGCCCTCCGCCCGGTCCGCGATGTTGCCGCCGCCGAGCATGTCGATGAGGCCGCCTGTGAAGCACTTTGATGTGCCCATGTTAAAGCTGTCCGGCGCGCCGAAGATGAGAAGGTTCTTCGGTGGAGTGCGGCCTTCGGCCTGTTTTTTTACGGCATCGAGTTTCTCCTGTATCAATGCGGCCTGTGTGCGGGCAGTCTCCTCATTTCCCGTGAGCCTGCCGTAGAACTCGAGTGTTCCGAGCAGGGCAGGCACGTCATCGAGCGCCTGAATATAGAGCGGAATGCCGGCATTGCTGAGCGTTTCCTCAAGTCCTGTGTGGAACGGCACATTTGTACCGATGACAAGATCGGGCTGCAGTGCAAGAATTTTCTCGATGTCGGGCTGGTGGATGATGCCGACCTCCTCCGCCGCGGCCGTCTTTTCCTTCACCGTCTCCGAGAGCGTCTGTGAGGTCGGCTTTCCGACGATGTTCTCGGCGCCGCCCGCCGCAACGTAGAGATCGAGGTTCGATGGGTTGAGGATGACGACGCGCTCGGGATGCGACGGCAGTGTAACCGTACGCCCCGTGCTGTCCGTCACCGTCAGCTCCTTCTGCTCCGGCGGATCCTGCGCCCGCGGCCAGAGGAGAAATGCCGCAGCTGCCGCGAGGCAGAGCAGAGCCGTGATGATACCGATTTTTCGCATAGACACCTCCGATGCGATATGATCAACTATGAAGCCGCTTCGTTGACTGCCGTTTCCGCGACGCGTTCCGGCAGGCAGAGTTTCGTGCGGCGGCCTGCGATCTCAATGTCGCTGACGCGGCTTTCCACGCCATAGAGATCGCGCACTAGTGCGCGCGTGAAGACCTCGTTCGGCGGACCGTCCGCGAGGAGCTCTCCGGCACGGACGGCAATGATCCGCCGCGCATGGCGCACAGCCTGATTGAGATCGTGCAGCACCATGACAACAGTGAGACCGAGTGCATCGTGAAGACCCTCCACAAGCTCCATCAGAGCGAGTTGGTGACGAATATCAAGATACGTTGTCGGCTCGTCGAGGAGCAGAATCTCCGGCTGCTGTGCAAGTGCCATAGCAAGACGCGCCCGCTGGCGCTCGCCGCCAGAGAGTGCACGGATCGGGCGCATGGCAAAGGACTCCATCCCCGTCCGCACGAGTGCTTCGCAGCAGATTTCTCCATCCTCTTTCGAGAATGTATCCCAGAAGCTCCGATGCGGCAGGCGTCCCATGCGGACGAGTTCGAGCACGGTGATGTCGCCGGGCGGCTCTGCACTTTGCGGGAGAAAGGCAATCCTCTGTGCGACCTCCCGTTCCGGCTTGCTCCAGATATCCGTGCCAAGGAATTCCACTGTGCCGCTGCGCGGCTTTAAGAGGCGTGCAAGGGCCTTTAGGAGCGTCGACTTGCCCGAGCCGTTCGGCCCGATGATGGCGGAGATCTCCGCGCGGCGGATGGAAACGTCGACCGAATGGATGATCTCCGTGCTCCCATACGCAACGGAAAGTCCACACGCCCGCAGCAGTTCCTCCATATCGTCACCCCCTTCGCATGCCCTTCTTAAGCAGGTAGAGAAAAAACGGTGCGCCCAAAAAGGACATGAATACACCCACCGGAACCTCTATCGGTGCGAAAGCGACGCGTGCTGCAGCATCTGCGCCGGTCACGAGCGCCGCACCCCAGATCGCTGATACGGGCAGCAGCCAATCAAAATCAGAGCCGGTCAGGAGACGCACCATATGCGGGACGACGAGACCGACGAAGCCGAGCATGCCCGCGGCACTTACGGCGGATGCGGCAAGCAGCGCAGCAAGAACGAGGAGAACCAGACGGGCGCGCGGGACGTTTACGCCGAGACTGCGCGCCGTCTCCTCGCCCAACTGCAGCGCATTCAGCCAGCGGCTGCCGAGCAGTGTTCCTGCAAGGCCGACGAGCGTGTAGGGGAGAACCATTTCCGCATGACTCCAGCTGCGCCCGGCAAAGCCTCCGGCCATCCAATTCACCGTGCCCTGCACGCGATCGGAGTAGAAAACCATCAGTGCCGTCATTGCCCCGCCGAAAAAAGCTGCGACTGCGACGCCCGCGAGGACCATGCGCATCGGATGCACGCCGTTTTCCCAGGAGAGGACAAAGACAAGCGCAACGGCGATCATTGCTCCGACGAACGCGCCGAGCGGGACGAATTTCGTCTCAGCCGGCAGCAGGATCATGATGCACATGGCGGCAAGCCCCGCACCCGCAGAAACGCCGATAATGCCGGGATCAGCGAGCGGATTTTTCAGGATGCCCTGGAGAATGCAGCCGGCCAATGCGAGGTTGATGCCCGTCAGTGCGCCCGTGATGATGCGCGGCAGACGGATGTGCCAGAGAATGCGGTAGTCCTCCGGCGTGCCGTTTCCCAGAAGCGTCGGCAGCAGATTGTGCGGAGCGATCTCAATTGCACCTGATGAGGCGCTCACGACCAGAGCGCATATGAGTACGAGGAAGCCAAGCCCCAGCGCCAACCGCCGTCCCATTGTGCGCGGGTGCATATGGGGGACCTTTTCCAATGCTTCCATATAGATAAACTCCATTCTGTAATCTGTGAGAGGTGTAATTATTATCAATAATGAGCGAAAAGAAAAAGGGACTTATCCCTTTTTTGAATGCAATAAACGCTCTGTATTCTTTGCTGGCAATCAAATCGCTATATTATAATAATTTTGTCATCTGTTCATTGCTAGGATACCCTATCCCATTTCTCTTGTCAACTTAAAACGACAAACAGAAAACCGCCGTATTTCAACCTCAATACGACGGTTCTGAGTTTCCCATATTTTATTCGCCCATCACAACAATTGTGCACTTGCGCGTGCGCGCACGCGTGCGGTCGAAGTCGGCGAAGTAGCAGTAGCCGGTGGTGCCGACGCCGAGCTTGCCATCGGTGACCTCGAAGGTCTCCGACGAGCCGATGAGGGTTGCCTTGAGGTGGGCATCGCAGTTCCAGAGTGCCGTGCGGTCGCCGCCCGGGAGGTATGCCTCCACATCGGGCCAGCTCTCGACCGCGCGGTAATGCTCCTCGCCCGGATACTGGTACTGGTTCCAGCCTGTCTGGTCGGGGATGATCTTCTCGAGGACGGTGTTCAGATCGTTCTGCAGGAACTCGGTGCCCGTCTCGTCGACATCGTGCACGAACTCCTCGAAGAAGACGGCGCAGGTGGTGTGCGGTGAGATGACCGTTGCCGTGCCTTCCTTGATGCCGCTCTCGGCGATGGCCGCACGGAGTTCCTCGGTGATGTTGATAAAGGTCGGCGTTTTGCCGTGGGATTCGAGCGTCAGTTTTTTCTTAAAAACAGTCATGCCTGCTCTCCTTATGCTGCGCTTCCCTCTGCCTGACGTACCTCGGCAGCGCGTACAATCGCCTTTGCCATCTCCATGATGCGTTCCGCCGGGTCGGGGGCGTTCAGAATGCCGCTTGTTGCGCCGCTGCCGTCGGCACCGAGGCGGACAACGCGGTAGACATCGTCCGCCGTTGTAATGCCCGAGGCAATCATGACGGCAATCGTCGGATCAATGCTGCGGATCTTTGCGACGATCGAGGTCGTGTAGCTGTCGTCTGCAGTCCTGCCTGTCCCGATGAGATCCGTCGGCTCGCAGAGGAGGATGTCAGGGCGGAATGCAGCGATGGCCGTGCCCTCGGCAAGCGAATCGGCGCATGCAATCGTCTCGATGCCGAGCTCTCGTGCGCGGGCGATGGTCTTTGCGAGTTCCGCCATCGTCATCGGGTTCTCTGCATGGTTGAGGAACGTCGCGCGCGCGCCTGCGTCATAGAGCGCCTCGGGAAGGAGATGCCCCATGCCGCGCCCCGGTTTCAGGCTCTCCATCGCCTGTGCCGTGACGATGATTGCGTCTGTGTTCTCGCAGATATAGCGGATGTCGGAGAAGGGACAGGTGAAGTAGATCTTCAGCCCCGTCTTTTTAGCGGCATCGTCAGCAGCCTTTGCAAGTGCAAGCGACTCCTTGCCATAGAGATAGGATTTCGGATTGACAACGAGGAATGGCGCGAGACTGCTCTTCATGATGACTCCTCCTAATCAAAATAAAATTACCATTGGGTAATTAAATGTTACCACAGGTAAAATCCCATTGCAACCGTATTTGTGTTGACAAAAGGATAAGTAATCAAATACTATAACAAAAGTAAAAGAAGCGGGAGGCACATCTATGACGAGCAGAAAGCAGCAGCGCCTGCATGAGAAAATCCGCGATGCGATGGAGCGGCAGTTTGCCGACCTGGCGTATTTCTCACCGATCCCCGGCGAACGGGAACTGTGCCAGCAGCTGGGGGTGAGCCGCCCGACGGTGCGCAAGGCGCTCGAACTTCTTGAGGCAGAGAATAAGATTGTCCGCATACAGGGACGCGGCTCGTTCTACACAGGGGAGAAGATCCCCGTCGACTACGCTGCAGCGGGCGAGCGCGGCTTTGGGCTTGCACAGATGTTCTCGGCAGAGGGGCGTGTGACACGCAGCACGGTGCTTCAGCAGGTGGTTGAGACGGCGCGCGGCAACCTTGCGGCGATGCTCGGCATC
The DNA here is from genome assembly GCF_000287655.1 of Selenomonas sp. FOBRC9. Classification (NCBI taxonomy): domain Bacteria; kingdom Bacillati; phylum Bacillota; class Negativicutes; order Selenomonadales; family Selenomonadaceae; genus Selenomonas; species Selenomonas sp. FOBRC9. The sequence continues at coordinate 68,877 of NZ_ALJR01000003.1, read as the reverse complement.
CCTGCGGAGACGCTGGTCTTTCATCTGAAGCGGCTGCGCTATGTGGATGAGCAGATCTATGCAGTGACAGACGACTATATCCCTCTTGCACTCTGCCCGGAGCTTGTCCGCACGGACTTCACGCAGAACGGCCTTTTGCGTACGTTGGAGGCACATGGCGTGCATGCCTACGCAGAGGATAAGACGATCGAGGTCATTCACGCCGCACCCGAGATTGCACTCTATCTCGAGGTAGAGGAGCAGGCACCGGTCTTCGTTACGCGGATTCTGACGACGGACCGCGAGGGACGTGTTATACAGTATGCGACCGCGCAGGCAGATGCGTTCCGCAGTCGCTTCCGTGTACGTTCCACGATAAAAGAATGACCACTGGTAAATAAAATGATTGACAAAAGGATTGCCCTGAAATATGATAGGCACACAATGAACGTGTTGTCAGACAAGGGGGAATTCTCATGCTGGTCGATGGAAAATCCGTGCTCGATGCGGCAAAGGCAGGCCGTTACGGCATCGTCGCGCCCGATTTTTTAACACTGAACGCCGCGCGTGTCTTTGTGCAGACTGCGGATGCGCTCAAAACCCCGATTCTGCTCTCTTTTGCACAGGGGCATGCGGGCCTGATTTCCCTTGAGGAGGCGGCGCTCGTCGGCAAGTACTGGGCGGAAAAGGTCGATACGCCGATTGTTCTGCATCTCGACCACGGGCAGGATTTTGACTTCCTGCAGCGTGCCGTCGAACTCGGTTTTACCTCGGTCATGCTGGATGCCTCGATGAAGGACATGGACGAGAACATCCGCCTGACCAGGGAAGTCGTCGCCTGCGCGCATGCAAAGGGCGTGAGCGTTGAGGCGGAGATCGGTCATGTGGGCGGCGCATCGGAGGGGATCGAGGGGGCGACCACAGACAGTGTCTACACGACGGTGGAGGAGGCAAAGACCTTTGCTGCGGCCACGGGGGTTGATTCTCTCGCCGTATCGATCGGTACGTCGCACGGTGTCTATGCGGGCAGCCGAACTCCGGAACTGAACTTTAAACGCCTGCAGGAGCTCGCTGCCGCCGTTCCTGTTCCGCTCGTTCTGCACGGCGGTTCCGGCACGGGCGATGAGAATCTGCGCCGTGCTGTGCGCGAGGGGATTACAAAGCTGAATGTCTATACAGATTTCCTCGTCGGTGCGATGGCGGAGATCAAGGCGGCGGAGCCGGATTCACTGGTCGAACTGCAGAAGGCTTCGGATGAGGGCATGCGCAAGGTGCTGACGCACTACATCGAGCTGATCTCAAAGCAGCCCTGAGAAGAATTTCATACAAAACGCTGTCGATTTGATCGACAGCGTTTTGTATTGGAACAAATGACAAGGCGGTCCGAATCAGAAGTTTACATTTACAAAAATTCAACAAAGTATTTATTGTAAAAAATGTTTCCCGATGCTATAATTTAAAACATCACAGAGAAAATAAATGCCGAAGGGGGAGGGGATTTCTTGCAGACAGAGATGCTCCTCGGCGGACTGTTCCTGCTCTTTGTTGTTCAGGTTGTCGGAACGCATCTGCAGGTCAAGGAGTACAAGCGTGCCGTGCGCGAGATGCACAAGCTGGGCAACGTCGGCATCGGTTCGCGTCGGTGGCGGCTCGGTCCTTCGAACATTGTCATCATCGCGTGCGATTCGGCAGGGGAGATTCGTGCGGGCAAGATGATGCAGGGCATGACGATTCTCAGCCGGTTCCGCCCGATCGAAGGGATTGCGGGGCGGACGATCTACGATTTACACGCAGAGTATGCGGCGCTGCCGGATAAGAGGCGCGCGCATTACAAAGGGCATATTGCGGCGCTTGACGCGCTGATCGCCCGTCTTGACAGCACGCAGCAGAAAAACAGTGCCGGCACATGACAGCAAAAATTTATAGAATTTATTGATGATTAGGAGGAAGGCGTATGTTCAAATCCGTGAAGATTGTTCCCGGCAACGGCGGCTGGGGCGGGCCACTCGTCCTCGTGCCGTCCGAGACGCGCAATAAGATTGTGAGCGTCACGGGCGGCGGAATTCATCCCGTTGCGGCGAAGATTGCCGAGATGACGGGATGCGAAGCGGTGGACGGGTTCCGCGCGGGCGTGCCGGACGAGGAGATCCTGCTCGCCGTTGTGGACTGCGGCGGCACGGCGCGCTGCGGCGTCTATCCGAAGAAGGGGATTTTGACGGCGAACCTCCTGCCCGTCGGTAAGATGGGCCCTTTGGCGCAGTTTATTACGAAGGAGCTTTATGTTTCGGCGGTGGATGCATCCTGTCTTTCCTATGCGGACGAGGCGGAGGCCGCCGCCGTACGCGCGGCGTCGGACTACGTGCCAAAGACCAAAGAGCAGGCAAAGGCGGAGGTCGCCCGCCTGCAGGGGAATCGTGAAAAGAATTTCGTCACGCGGCTCGGCATCGGCATCGGCGGCGTCGTTAATAAATTCTATGCGGCGGGACGCGAGACCATCGACATCACAATCAAGAGCATCCTGCCGTTCATGGCGTTCGTCTCGATGATTCTCGGCATCATCAGTGTGTCGGGGCTCGGCAATGTCATTGCAACGACCATCTCCCCGCTGGCGAGCACGCTCCCGGGGATGCTCGTCATCTCGCTCATCTGCGCGATCCCGTTCATCTCCCCGGTGCTGGGCCCGGGCGCAGTCATCGCGCAGGTCGTCGGCACGCTGCTCGGCGCGCAGATCGGCATGGGAAATATCCCACCGCAGTATGCGCTCCCTGCGCTCTTTGCCATCAACGCGCAGGTCGGCGCAGACTTTGTCCCCGTGGGGCTGAGTCTCGGCGAGGCGGATCCCGAGACCATCGAGCTGGGCGTTCCCGCCGTACTCTATTCGCGCGTGATCACGGGGCCGCTGGCGGTGCTCATCGCCTATGCGGCGAGTATTGGACTTTACTAAAGGGGGGGCATGGATATGGAACTCATTGCGGCGGCAGCCAACGGCTTTATGGAACTCTTCCGCGCGGGTGCGGCGACGTTCACCTCGTGGGTCACGGGCATCATTCCTCTGCTCGTCATCATGATGACGGCGGTCAATTCGGTCATCAAGCTCATCGGCGAGGATCGCGTGAACGGCGTGGCGCAGCGTGCAACGGAGAACATCATCACGCGCTATACGGTGCTCCCCGTGCTTGCCGTGCTCTTCCTCGGCAATCCCATGTGCTACACGTTCGGCAATTTTGTTGAGCAGAGATATAAACCCGCGTACTATGATGCGGCGGTCAGCTTCGTCCATCCTGTGACGGGGCTCTTCCCACATGCGAACGGCGGCGAACTCTTCGTCTACATGGGGATCGCGTCGGGCATCACAATGCTCGGACTGCCGCTCGGCGATCTCGCCGTGCGCTATTTCCTCGTCGGTGTTGTCGTCATCCTGATCCGCGGCATCGTCACGGAGAAAATCTATCTCTATATGACGCGCCGTGAGGAGAAACGGGCATAAAGAGGAGGAAGCGGTCATGAAATTCTACTGCGAAATCACGAGCTGGGGCGAAGAGGCACTGCACTTCCTTGACGATCCGAGCGCCAATTTCATTGTTATCTTTGACAATAACGCGCCGGCGGAGCTGGCGGAGTTTTCCGTCCTGCATACGACCGCGAACTATAATGAAGATCCGGCGGTCGGCGATACGATGATCATCTGTGACAAGGCGTTCGACATCACCGCGGTCGGCGAAGAGGCGCTGCACACGCTGCGGCAGATCGGTCACTGCACGCTCTCGTTCAAGGGTGGTACGGAGCCGGAGCGCCCCGGCTGCATTATGCTCACGGGGGATACGCCGCTCACGACTGCGGATTTCAAAATGGGCGCGACCATCGAGGTTTACTGATCTTTTTTAAGATATTCCGGGGGCTGCCGCACGGACAGCCCCTTTTTTACACAGTCGAATAGAAAAAATGTCAACATTACGAATGGGTTTTGTAATAATTTCCATGCGTTTCGGTTATGAAAGGAGGGGCTTGTGAAGAAGATTATTGACGATGTGCGACTCATATTCAAATGCTGCAGTCTCTACTATCTCGACGGTCTCGGACAGAAGGAGATCTGCGAGACGCTCGGGATCTCGCGCCCGACCGTCTCGCGTATGTTGAGCATCGGCAAGGAACGCGGTATCGTCCGCATCGAGATACAGAATCCGGACAACATCGCCTATGGACGTATGGAGCGCGATCTGGAGCAAAAATACGGTTTGCAGGAGGTTATCGTTGTCCCGTCCGCCCCTGTCTCGACGCCCGGGGAGGCTGCGCGCTCGGAGGTTGGCAGCGCCGCGCTCGAGTATCTTGCGCGCATCCTCGCGGACGGCGATCTTGTCGGCATTACGATGGGCTTTACCATGCAGCAGATCGTACGGTCGGATTACTTCATCCGCAGCGCCATCAGGGCGACTTTTGTCCCTCTTGTCGGCGGAGTGGCGGAGAGTCGCCTCGATATTCACTCGAACTATCTGGCGCAGGAGTTCGCCGACCGGTTTGCGGGCGACTGCGTGCAGTTCTTCTCGCCCGCTGTGTTCTCGCGCCGCGAGGTGCTCGAGGGGTTCCTTGAGGAGCGCACGATCCGCAATGTGACGCGGCTCTACGAACGTCTTGACATTGTGCTCATGGGGATCGGCGTCCCTTCCGTCGATGACTCGACCATCCTGCAGACGGGCTATGTGGACGGCACGATGCTCGACGACTTTACGGCACACGGCGCGGTAGGAGATATAGCACTGCGCTACTTTAACAAAGACGGCGACACGGCGCCCTTTCGTGCCTTCAACGAGCGCGTTGCGGGCATCCCGCTCGATACGCTGAAAAAAATCCCGCGGCGCGTGGGCGCTGCGGGCGGCAGTCAAAAGACGGAAGCGGTGCGCGGTGCGATCCGCGGCGGATTCATCAATGTACTCATCACCGATATTGACTGCGCGCAGCAGCTGCTCTGACCCAACGGCCACACATTCGCCTAGAGGTGCGGCTTTTTTGTGCGCGGGGCTTTCTTCGGGCGGGGCGTTTATGGTACAATGCAGGAAAATTACTGTTTTGTGAGGTGCGCATTTGCATGAATGATGATAAAACCCTTGCGTGGCCGGTTTATCTCTTGTTGCTCGTGGTCGTCTCGTTTCAAATCCTCTACGGCATCGGGGCTGCGCCTTTGCTCGATCCGGACGAGCCGGTCTATGCTGAGACGGCGAAGGAGATGATCCGGTTCGGCGACTACCTTTCGCCGCGCATCTACAATGAGTATTGGTATGATAAGCCGCCGATCTTCTACTGGATGGTCGCCGCTTCGTTCAAAATTTTCGGCGGCTTCAGCGAGATTGCAGCACGTCTGCCGGCCGCGCTCATGGCGATCGGCGCCATCCTCATGACGGCACTTGCCTCGGCGCGGCTCTTTGGCGCGCGTACGGGCTTTTGGTCGGGGATCGTCATGGGGACGAGTGTCATGCTCATATATATGGGGAAGGCATCCGTGACCGATACGACGCTGCTCTTTTTCGTGACGGCGGCGCTCTTTAGCTTTATCCATCGGCATTATTGGTTCATGTATATTGCCTGCGGCTTTGCCGTTATGACGAAGGGCCCCATCGGCGTTGTATTTCCGGGCGCGATTATATTTTTCTATCTTCTCCTGACCCATCGGCTTGAAGAGTTCCTGCGGATGCATGTTGTGCGCGGTCTGCTGCTTGTCGTTGCGGTCGGGCTGCCGTGGTACGGCTATATGTATGCGGTACACGGCATGGCGTTCGTCAACGAGTTCATCGGCTTTCATAATGTCAGCCGATTCACTGTGCCGCTGCATCCCGTGCGCGCACATTGGTGGTTTTATCTGCCTGTCATCATTCTCGGTTTTTTCCCGTGGACGGGACTGCTCGTGCAGTCGGTTCGAAATGCATTCTATCGCAGCTTTGGCGAGGAGGCACAGCTTCTTTCCTTTTTCCAAGTGTGGTGGATTTTCGTCCTCGTATTCTTCTCTATTGCGCAGACGAAGCAGGTCTCCTATATGCTGCTTCTGACACCCGCGCTCTCGACGATCATTGCGTGGAACCTTGCACGTATGATGGAGGATTGGCGCGGGACGCATTTTGCATGGGCGGGCGGGAGTGCGCTCATGTTCCTTGTGCTCGGCCTTGGGTGGCTGATGAGCGGAGACAGCATGGCGGAACTCGCGGAGGGCGGGCTTTGGCTCGGCGTGCTCACGCTCGTTCTTGGGGCGGCGATCGTCTACTCTATCACTGCCTCACATCGGCTTCTCCTCGCGGCGTGGCTGCACGCCGCGGCGGGCGTTTTGACGATGATCCTCGCGTTTGGCGTGATGATCCCCGCGGTTTCCGGGCATTTCAGCGTCAAGGAGCTCGCCCTCCGCTATGCGCAGGAATATCGTGATTCTGCCGAGGCAGAGGGGCGTGTGCTCTACATCGACAAGCAGCTGCGCCCCGGGGTGATGCTCTATACGGATATTGCGGGCATCGAGGCGGATACGAACCGTGTGGAATCTCTTGCGGCGCTGCGCGCGGACGCGCGTCCGAAGTACATCATCATGCGCGACTATATGTATCAAAAGATGAAAAAAGAGCTTGGCGCGGATCATTGGACGCTCGTAGAGAGCCGCGACGGACTCTCTGTCTATAAGGACGATCGGTCATGAAGCCGCCCGTACTCTATCTCGTCGTTCCCTGCTACAACGAGCAGGAAGTGCTCGACGATACGGCACATGTTCTTACGGAAAAACTTTCCGCGCTGATTGCGTGCGGCAGTATCAGTGCGCATAGCCGTGTCGTGTTTGTCAACGACGGCAGCAGGGACGGGACGTGGCAGCGCATCACCGCGTGGACGGAGAATAATAAACTGTGCACGGGCATCAACCTCGCACACAATGAGGGGCATCAGAATGCACTCCTCGCAGGGCTCATGACCGTGCGTCCCTATGCCGACGTGACCGTCAGCATGGATGCGGATCTGCAGGACGATGTGGATGCCGTTGATGGCATGCTTGAAAAATACGCTGCGGGTGCGAATATTGTCTATGGAGTGCGCGCGAGCAGAGAGACGGACACGTTCTTCAAGCGATTCACGGCGGAGAGCTTCTACCGTGTCATGCGCGGTCTCGGCGCGGACATCGTGTTCAACCATGCGGATTTTCGCCTGATGGATCGGCGCGCACTCGATGCACTCGCGGCGTATCCGGAGGTCAACCTCTTTCTGCGCGGTATTGTACCGATGATCGGTCTTCGGCACGATGTCGTTTACTATAGCCGCGCCCCGCGGCGCGCGGGGGAGTCGAAATATCCGTGGCGCCGCATGGCGTCGTTCGCGTGGGAAGGGGTGACGTCGCTCTCGGCGCGCCCCATCCGGCTCATCGCGCAGATGGGCATGTTCATCTCCTTTGTGAGCGGCTTGATCCTCCTGTGGTCGATTTTCCGCCACTTCATCGGCGAGACTATCGTCGGCTGGACGAGTCTCGTCGTCTCGCTGTGGTTTCTTGGCGGGCTGATTCTGCTCTCGATTGGCGTCATCGGCGAGTATGTCGCCAAAATTTATTTGGAAGTCAAGCGGCGGCCGCGCTACCTTGTGCAGGATTTTATCGGCATGCATGCGTCTGCAGAGGACGACGAAAACAAAAAATAAAAAACAAATTATTTTCACAGCAAAGAAGGATATTACCTTTTTGTGGAGAATTATTATTCGTGAAAGGCGATATAGATGACGTTTATACCGTCTCGCCTTGATCTTTCCTGTGTATTTACTTTTAGGAAGTCCCGGCGATAAGGGCTTCCACTATAGGAGGGCTTTTTATGTCAAAATTTTATCTTGCGCACAACGCGCATGTCGTTGAGGTCTATGGGGATGAAGCGCATGAGCTGACGTGCTGCGGCACGGAGCTGAAGGAACTGACGCCGAACACGGTGGATGCCGCACATGAGAAGCATGTCCCGGTCGCGACCTATGATGCCGCGAAGAACGAAGTGCATGTGAGTGTCGGCTCGGTGGCACATCCGATGACGGATGCGCATCTCATCGACTGGGTTCTGCTTGTCACCAAGCGCGGTGAGCAGCGCGTGAACCTCACGCCGTCGGATGCGCCGGAGGTGACATTCCGCCTTGCGGACGGCGATGTCCCGGTGAAGGTACTTGCTTACTGCAACCTCCACGGTCTGTGGCAGGCTGCGATCTAAGAAACGCCCGGCTTTTGACTGAGAGCTGTCGTACGCCTTTGGCGCGCGGCAGCTCTTTTTCAGAGGAGGCAGCTTGCGGGCACTAAAAAAAGAATATTCTAATCGCTTTTCCCGCCTATATCATGTATAATAAACGCAGCTATTTCCCACCGGAGAAGTGTGGATTGCGGAACCGGGAATAGGAGGAGTCGATATGCGCTGGGCAAAAGTAAGTGTAGTGACGACGCATGAAGCTGCGGATTTGATCGGGAATATTCTGCTCGAGCTCGGCGCGGGAGGCGTGGAGCTCGACGATCCGTCGCTGGTCAATGAGTACATTGATGCCGGGCTCTGGGACTACACCGACCTACCGCGCGCCGAGGACACGGACACCGTGACCGTATCCGCCTATCTGCCGGATGATGCGCATCTCCAGGAGCGCCTGCGTACGCTCGCACAGCGTGTCGCGGCGCTGCAGGAGAGCGCCGTGCGCGTCGGTGCCGGGACGATTTCGCATACGTTTATGGCGGATGAGGACTGGGCGGAGACCTGGAAGGAATACGTTCATACGGAGAAAATCGGGCAGCGCATTGTCGTGCGTCCTACATGGGAAGAATATACGGCAAAAGACGATGAAATCGTCATTGATCTCGATCCCGGCGCGGCGTTCGGTACCGGTGCTCATGCAACGACCGCAATGTGTCTGCGCGCATTGGAACATCTCCTCGTCCCAGGGACGCGCGTCTATGATGTGGGATGTGGTTCGGGGATCCTTGCCATTGCCGCGGCAAAACTCGGTGCCGGGGAAGTTCTCGCGATGGACTGCGATCCGGTGGCTGTGCGTGTCGCGGAGCAGAATATCGTACAGAATGACGTGCGGGGGCATGTCGTCGCGATGGAGAGCGATTTGCTCGCTATCTGCCGCGGTATGGAGCCTGCCAGTCTCATTATGGCGAATATCATTGCGGACGTTGTCATCCGCTTGCTCGATGGACTTGACGAATTCCTTGCCCCCGGGGGGACATTCCTCGCGTCGGGTATCATCGACGACCGTATCGGTGATGTGGAGCGTGCCGCAGAACAGCACGGCTTCACCGTGCTTGACATGACCTGTGATAAAGAGTGGGCGGCGATGATCATGCGCCGCAAGGAGGAAGTCTTCGAATAATGCGCCGGCTGTTTTACCCGGGGGAACTCACACCCGAAATCCGTATTACGGGCGGCGATGCGCATCATCTCGCGCGCGTGATGCGCGCACAGCTCGGTGCTGTACACGTCGTCGCGGGCGCGGACGGACGCGCCGCGCGCATGACGGTCACGGCAGTTGCACGGGATGCAGTGACGCTGCGGCTCGATTCGTATGTGGAGGACGATGCCCCCGCCCGCGCGGAGGTCATCCTCGTGCAGGCGCTTCTCAAAGGGGAGAAGACGGACTTTGTTGTGCAAAAGGCGGTGGAGCTGGGCGCGGCGGCGCTCCACCCGATCGTGACCGAGCACGTCGTCGTGCGCTACGATGCCAAGAAGGCAGCAGCAAAGACCGCACGCTGGCAAAAGATCGCAGACGAGGCGGCAAAACAGTGTGGGCGCCTGTCGCTCATGCACGTTGCCCCTGTCGGCTCTATCGACAGCATCCTTGCGGATGCAGAGATTTTTGGCGGCGTGGATACGACGGTAATTTTCTGCTATGAGGGAGAGCGGATGCAGTCGATGCGCGCCGTTCTTCGGACTGTGACGAGTGCGCGCGTCGTCCTCATCGTCGGCGCCGAGGGCGGATTTTCACCCGCTGAGGCGGCGCGGCTGACGGCGGCAGGGGCGCAGCCCGTATCGCTCGGGCATTTGATCCTGCGTGCGGAGACCGCGGCGATCGCAGCGCTGACCGTCGTGCAGTATGAACTTGGTAATCTCGATGTATAAAATGAAAGGAAATCCTATGAAACGAACATATATGGCAGCATTTGCGGGACTCCTCTCGCTCTCTCTCTTCGTCGGCTGCGGGAACAGCGACAGCGGTGCGGCGGCGGGACAGACCGCGAGCGCACAGCAGCAGTCGCAGGAACCTGCGGGTAAGGGGCTGACGGGAGATGTCGCGCCGACCTTCACGCTGAAGAACCTAGCGGGCGAGGATGTCGCCGTCAAGGCAAACGGAAAGCCCTACGTCATCAATTTCTGGGCGACATGGTGCCCGCCCTGTCAGGCGGAGATTCCGGATATCGCCGCGTTCTATGCCGCACATAAGGATCAGGTGGATTTCTATGCGGTGAACTTGCAGGAAGAAGCCTCGCCCGTACAGAAATTCCTCTCCGACCGCGGCGTAGAGCTGCCCGTTCTGCTTGATGCAAAGGGCGAGGCAGCGACGCTCTATGGGGTTCGTGCCATCCCGACGACCGTTGTCGTGAATGCCGAGGGCAAGGTAGTCTATCGCCGTACGGGCGGCGTGACAAAGGAGCAGCTTGAAGATGTCATTAACCACCTCTAAGCCGCTCGTTGATCCGGCACGCATGGAGAGGGGGCGGCTATGACCGTCACAATGCTCGGCGGGGCGTTCCTTGCAGGCGTCCTCTCCTTTGTCTCTCCCTGCGTTTTGCCGCTCTTGCCGACGTTCTCGCTCATTCTCGCGCAGAACAGCAAGCAGGATGGCGGAGAGGCGCGGCGTCTCTATGCAAATACGACGGCATTTCTCGCGGGATTTACCCTCGTCTTTGTCCTCCTTGGTGCGACCGCTTCGCTCATTGGATCGTGGCTCTTCTCCTATCAGGACATTCTGCGGCAGGGGGCGGCGGTGCTCATCATCATCATGGGATTCTTTATGACGGGGTGGGTGCGCATTCCACTGCTGCTCAGAGAATACCGCCCGTTCCAGCGGCGTGGATTTGACGGCATCGGCGGCGCGTTCCTCCTCGGCTGCGGCTTCACACTCGGATGGACGCCCTGCACGGGTCCCGTGCTCGGCACGATTCTCCTCTATGCGGGTGACACCGCTACGGTCGGCGCGGGTGCGCTCCTGCTCTTCGTCTACAGTCTCGGCTTTGCGGTGCCGTTTTTCCTGCTCGCGGTCATTTGGCGGCGGCATATCGTCAAGCTGCGGGCGTTCTACCAATATCTGCCAAAGATTCAGCGCGCCGCGGGCGTCGTGCTCATCCTCCTCGGCATCCTGCTCTGGTCGGATTCGCTGACGCGGCTCGTGCGTATCCTTTCGTAACGATATATCAAAAATGACCTCCTTCACCATATTTGAGCGACGGAGGTCATTTGTTTTGCTGTGCTTACAGATGATACATTGTATTTTAATCCCGCATGTGCTATGTTATATTCTGTAAGATGAACAGAGGAGCATGATATTTTGTATAGCAGTTTTTCCACACGTGAAATTGTCTTTACGGGACTTATGACAGCGCTTGTTTTTATTGCAACATTTGTGCCTCATATCCCGATCCCGCTCGGCTATGCGCATCTCGGCGATGCGGTGATCTTCCTGTTGGCGCTCCTTGTGCCGCGGCGGCCGGCGATCATCGCCGCGTGTCTTGGCTCGGCACTCGCGGATCTGCTTGGAGGGTTTGCTCTTTGGGCTGTGCCGACGATTGTGATCAAATACGGCATGGCGGAGATTGTCTATCGCATTGCGCCGCAGGGGCGTGCAATAGGGCAAGGGAGAATCGTGACGGCGCTGCTGCTCTCGAGCCTGTGGATGGCATTTGCCTATACGCTCGCGGGGGCAGTGCTCTATGGCGGAGTTACAGCGGCGCTCGCCGCGACGCCGGGACTGCTTGCCGAGGGGATCGTCAACAGCATCGCCGCATTTTTGCTTCTGCCGATGCTGCGGGGACGTATGCCGCGGATTTGAATGTAAAAATGTATTTACTGCGATCGATACGAAAAGAAGCTGCTGCACATGAGCGTGCAGCAGCTTCTTTTCATATCGGCAGTTAAAAATTTTCGATGATACGGATTTCGTTCTGCATGATATAGCGTTCGCGTGAGGGGGCGATGCCGCTGATGAGGCGGTCGTAGGTGAGCTGCATGGCAATCTCGCCCTGCCTGCGCGGGTGCTGATAGATGGCGGCGTCGATAATGCCGGCGCGCAGGGAGCGCTCGATGGCGGGGATGGTGTCAAAGGTGACGATGGTAACGTCCTGTGTGCGCCTGCGCTTGACGAATGCTTGGCAGACGCCGTGAGCGCCGCCTGAGGTTGCGATGAAAAAGGCGTTCATCTCGGGGTGTTCGTCGATCATGCGGAGCGTTTCCTCGTAGGCGTGGATGTCGTCGTCGGAGTCCTCCTCGACGGCGACGACGCTGCAGCTCTCCTCCATGGCGAGGCGGCTGCGGAACCCTTCGACGCGCCGGAGATGCCCGAGCATCCGCTCGCCGCTGTAACTGACGCCCGCGTTGATGCTCCCCCTGCAAATTTTGCGCAGGAGCGCCGCCGCCGTGCGCCCGCCCGCTTCGTAATCGCAGCCGACATAGATGTGCGACTGCCGCGTCTCAAAGTCGTTGTTGAGCGAGACGACGAAGATGCCGTCTGCGATGGCCTCCTCGAGCGCGGAGATGACCTCCGGGTCGTTGATGGGGTTGATGATCAGCGCCTCCGCGCCCGCCGCACGCAGAGCGGCAATCGCATCGCATTGTTCCCGGACACTGTACCCTGTGAGGAGGTGAAACTGCGTTTCGAGCCCGAAACGGCCGTAGTAATCGGCGGCTTTGCGCAGGGCAGTGATGATGGGGGAGAAGAATTGTATTTCGCTCGCCGCGATGACGATGCCCGCGACGGGGCATTGTTTCTGTGAGACGAGCGCGCGTGCCGCAGGATTTGGACGGTAGCCGAACTCCGCCATGGTCTTGAGGATCTGCGCGCGTTTTTCCTCCTTGACGTTGCCGCGTCCGTTGATGACGCGATCCACTGTGCCGCGCGAGACACCGCACAGCTCGGCGATCTGTTTGATGGTGATCATAAACTCCCTCCCCGTTTGCCACATTATACGTTCTTTTTTCCTGTTTGACAAATATTTTATAGAAATTCTGTCAATTTGGACTTGACAACTCTATGCCGCTCTGATACTCTATAACTGTGCTCGAGCACAGAAAAAGATATACATGATAAATCAATAATATGAATCGTACTTTTGTGTATAAATTTTGCTCGAACACATATGGAGGGAAAAGTCCCGGGAGGGACGTCGGACACTATTTAGGAGGCTGATAAGGATGCGCATGAAGAAACTCCTCGCCTGCGGTCTGGCACTGGTGACCGCGGCGTTTTTCGCCGGATGCGGCGGCTCGAACGGGGGCGGCAGTACATCGGATGCCGGCAAGGGGATCAAGGTCGGCGTCTCGATGCCGACGAAATCGCTCCAGCGCTGGAACCAGGACGGCGCGAACATGGAGAAGAAGCTCCGCGAGAAGGGCTACGACGTGGACTTGCAGTTCGCAGAGAACAAGGTGGAGACACAGGTCTCGCAGATTGAGAACATGATCACGAAGGGCTGCAAGGTCGTCGTCGTCGGCTCGATCGACGGCAGCGCGCTCTCCTCGGTACTCAACGAGGCGAAGGACGCGGGCGTTGCGGTCATCGCCTATGACCGTCTCATCATGAATACGGATGCGGTCAATTACTATGCGACGTTCGACAATTATCTCGTCGGCAAGATTCAGGGGCAGTACATCGCTGATAAACTGGGGCTTGCCGAGGGCAAAGGTCCATTTAACCTCGAGATTTCGACGGGGCCGATGGACGACAACAACGTGAACTTTTTCTTCGGCGGTGCGATGGACGTACTGAAGCCCTATATCGAAAAGGGGCAGCTCGTCGTGCGCTCGGGTCAGATGACGCGCGAGCAGTGTGCGACACCGAACTGGGATGAGGCAAAGGCGCAGGAGCGCATGGACAACATCCTGACGACTTACTACACGGGTGCGAATGTAGATGCGGTGCTCTGCTCCAACGACTCGGTCTCTCTTGGCGTTCAGTCGGCATTGAAATCTGCGGGATACAATACGGCAAGCAAAAAGATGCCGGTGATCACGGGACAGGATGCGAATCTGCCGAATGTGAAGGCAATCATTGCGGGCGAACAGTCCATGTCGGTCTTCAAAGATACGCGTGCGCTCGCGGATGAGGTTGTGAAGATGGTCGAGGCTGTCCTGAACAAGCAGGAGCCGGAGGTCAACAATACGAAGGACTACGACAACGGCGTGAAGATTGTTCCCTCGTACCTACTCGAGCCGAAATTCGTCGATGCCTCGAATTATAAGGCGCTGCTGATCGATTCCGGATACTACACCGAAGCCGAATTGCAGAAATAAATAAGAGCGACGTGCGTCCTCTGTCGATTCCTCGGGAACCGGAAGGGTCTCATCGGATCGCAGAGGACGTTTTTTCTAGGAGGTGAAACTATGGCGGACGTACTGCTGGAAATGCAGGATATCGAGAAGGTTTTCCCGGGGGGCGTGCGCGCGCTTGATAAGGTCAACATCTCCGTGCGCGCGGGGGAGATCCACGCGCTTGTCGGTGAGAACGGTGCGGGGAAATCCACGCTCATGAACGTGCTGAGCGGCGTATATCCCTATGGGAGCTACGGCGGGAAAATTCTCTACGACGGAGAAGAATGCCGATTCCGGGACATTCGCGAGAGCGAGCGTGTCGGCATCGTCATCATTCATCAGGAGCTTGCGCTTATCCCCTATCTTTCGGTGATGGAGAATATCTTCCTTGGAAATGAGCAGCAGCGGCGCGGTATCATCGACTGGGAGACGGTCTATGAACGTGCGGCAGAACTCATACGGCGCGTAGGCCTCAGCGAGTCGCCGGAGATGCCGGTGAATAAGATGGGCGTCGGCAAGCAGCAGCTCGTCGAGATCGCAAAGGCGCTCGCCAAAGATGTGCGACTCCTCATCCTCGACGAGCCGACCGCGGCGCTCAACGACGACGACAGTGAAAAGCTGCTGAATCTCATCCTGGAGCTGCGGGAGCGGCTCGGGATGACGGCAATCATCATCTCTCATAAACTGAACGAGGTCACGCGCATCGCGGATAAAATCACGGTGATCCGCGACGGACGCACGATCGAGACGCTCACGAAGGGGATGGACGACATCTCCGAGGAGCGCATCATCCGCGGTATGGTCGGGCGCGCGATCACGGATCGCTATCCCGCGCGCACGGAGCAGCATGTCGGTGAGGTCTGTCTCGAGGTGCGGGACTGGTGCGTGGATTCGCCCTACATCGCAGGGCGGCGCGTGGTGGATCGTGTGAATCTGCGCCTGCGGCGCGGTGAGGTGGTCGGCATCGCGGGGCTTATGGGTGCGGGACGGACGGAGCTGGCAATGAGCCTTTTTGGCAAGTCGTTCGGACGCAATATCACAGGAAAAATTTTTAAGGACGGCAAGGAAATCACTGTGAACAGCGTGGGCGATGCAATCGCGCACGGCATCGCCTACGTTACGGAGGATCGCAAGGGGCAGGGACTCATCCTCGGGCAGAGTATCCGCGAGAACATCAGTCTGCCGACCCTCCCGCGCCTTTCCGCACGCGGCATTATCCGCGAGGAGGAGGAGATCGGCGTCGCCGAGGACTATCTGAAGAAGCTGCGCATCAAGGCACCCGGCATCTATCAGCGCACGCGCAATCTCTCGGGCGGCAATCAGCAGAAGGTCATGCTCGCACGCTGGCTCTACGCCGATCCCGACGTGCTCATCCTCGACGAGCCGACGCGCGGCATCGACGTGGGGGCAAAATACGAGATCTACTGCGTGATCAACGAGCTGGCGGCAGCGGGCAAATGTGTGCTCGTCATCTCGTCCGAGTTGCCGGAGGTGCTCGGCGTCAGCGACCGCATCTACGTCATGAACGAAGGGCGGTTCGTGGGCGAGCTGCCTGCGGAGGAAGCCTCGCAGGAGAGCATCATGCGGTACATCATGCAGAGCAATACCCGGCGGGCAAATGCCGGATGACGGAGGAGGAATACTTATGAGCGGACAAAAAGAAGGGGCGGCGGGGATGAGCGCTGCGGGGATTTTGCAGACGGCGGTGCATAAATACGCGATGTTCATCGCGCTCGTCGTGATCGCGCTCTTTTTCCAGTGGTGTACGGACGGCGTGCTGCTCGCCCCGATGAATATCTCGAAGCTCGTCATGCAGAACAGCTACATTTTGATTCTCGCGATCGGGATGCTGCCCTGCATCCTGACGGGGGATATCGATCTTTCCGTCGGATCGGTGGTCGCCGTGATCGGCGCGGTTGCGGCGACGATGATCGTCACGATGGGGATGTCTGTGCCGCTGACGATCGCTGCGTGCATCCTGCTCGGCATCGCCATCGGCGCGTGGCAGGGCTTTTGGATCGCGTTCGTTCGCGTACCTGCCTTCATCGTGACGCTCGCGGGGATGCTGCTCTTCCGCGGGGCGACGATGATTATTCTGGACGGCAATACGCTCTCACCGTTCCCCGAAAGCTATCAGTTCGTCGCGCAGCGCTTCCTTGCGGACATTCCCGGCATCGGCGCGCTCCCCATGAGCACGATGCTCGTTGGCGTCCTCATCGCCGCAATCGGCATCTATCTTGTCGCAAACGGACGGCGGCAGCGCCTGCGCCACGGGATCCCCGCGGACAGTGCCGCCGTATTCACGGTGAAATGCGCGGCGATCGCGCTCGTCAGCCTTGTCGCGTGCTATTGGCTCGATCAGTTCAAGGGGCTGCCCGTCATTTTGATCCTGCTCGGATTCCTCGTGGCGCTTTATTCGTTCATTTGCAGCCGTACGGTCTTCGGACGTCACATTTATGCGGTGGGCGGCAATGAGCGTGCGGCGCAGCTCTCGGGCATCAAGACACGGTGGGTGCGGTTCATCGTCTTTGTCAACATGGGGCTGATGGCTGCAATCGCGGGGCTTGTCTTCTCCGCGCGTCTCAATGCGGCGGCACCCTCGGCAGGCATGATGTTCGAGTTGGACGCCATCGCCGCGTGCTACATCGGGGGCGCATCCGCGAGCGGCGGCGTCGGGACGATCATCGGCGCTGTGGTCGGCGGTCTCGTCA
The DNA here is from genome assembly GCF_000287655.1 of Selenomonas sp. FOBRC9. NCBI lineage: Bacteria > Bacillati > Bacillota > Negativicutes > Selenomonadales > Selenomonadaceae > Selenomonas > Selenomonas sp. FOBRC9. The sequence continues at coordinate 51,695 of NZ_ALJR01000003.1, read as the reverse complement.
TGGGCGTACTCAACAACGGTATGTCCATCATGGGCGTCGGCATCGACTGGCAGCAGGCGATTAAGGGGCTGGTGCTCCTCGCGGCGGTTGCGTTTGACATCTACAATCAGTCGGCGAAATCGTAAGCGCCGCCACGGGAGAGGTGATGAAATGCTTTACATCGGCATCGATCTCGGCACGTCCGCGTGCAAGCTGCTCCTGACGGACGAGACGGGCGATATTAAAAACATTGTGTCCCGCAGCTATCCGCTCGACTTTCCGCAGCCCGGCTGGAGCGAACAGGATCCCGCGGCATGGTGGCAGGCGGTGGAGGAGGGAATCCCTGCGCTTCTCCGCGGACATGACCGCGCGCAGGTGGCAGGCATCGGCGCGGGCGGCCAAATGCACGGCCTTGTCGTGCTCGACGCGGCGGATCGCGTGATACGCCCCGCGATTCTCTGGAACGACGGGCGCACAGCGGATGAGGTCGACTATCTGAACGAGACCGTCGGCAGGGAGACGCTCAGCGCGCGTACGGCGAATATTGCCTTTGCGGGCTTTACGGCGCCAAAGCTCCTGTGGATGAAAAAACACGAGCCGGAACTCTTTGCGCGCATCGATAAGATCATGCTGCCCAAGGACTATATCAACTATCGGTTCACGGGCGTGCACTGCACCGACCCGTCGGACGCGTCCGGAATGCTCCTCTACGACGTTCGGCGCGGCACGTGGGCGGCGGAAATGCTCGATCTCTGCGGCGTGCGGGAGACGCAGATGCCGCGGGTGTTCCCGTCCGCCGCCGCCGTCGGTACCGTGCTGCCGGAGATTGCGCAGAAACTCGGCATACAGCAGACGACGGTCGTTGCGGCGGGCGCGGGGGACAACGCCGCTGCCGCCGTCGGCACAGGTACGGTCGGCGAGGGGGCGTGCAATATCTCCATTGGGACGTCGGGCACGATATTCATCACGAGCAAGACGTTCGGAGTCGACCCGCACAACGCGCTGCATTCGTTTGCACACGCGGACGGCGGCTATCATCTGATGGGCGTTATGCTGAGCGCAGCGTCCTGCAACACGTGGTTCATGGAACGTATCCTGCGGACGCAGGACTATGCGGCGGAGCAGGCGGAGATCGCGGAGGAGCGGCTCGGGATGAATCCCGTATTCTTCCTGCCCTATCTCATGGGGGAACGCAGCCCAATCAACGATACGGACGCCCGCGCGGCGTTCGTCGGCATGTCGCTCGATACGATGCGCGCCGATCTCGTGCAGGCGATGCTCGAGGGCGTTGCGTTCGGGCTGCGCGACAGCCTCGCGGTGGCGCGCAGCCTTGGAATTCCCATTGTGCGGAGCAAGATCTGCGGCGGCGGGGCGAAGTCTCCGCTGTGGCGAAAAATCTTTGCCAATGTGCTCGGGATCGCTCTGGATGTTCCCGCCGCGGAGGAAGGCCCCGGGATGGGGGGCGCGATGCTCGCGATGGTCGCCTGCGGCGCGTACCGGGACGTGGCGCAGGCAGCGGCGGCGATCGTGCGTGTCACGGAGACCATCGTGCCCGATCCCGCGCTTTCCGCACGTTACGATGTGCAGTATGAAAAGTACCGCAAACTCTATCCCGCGTTGAAAGAGGTGTTTCCGCAGCTGCATTGAGGTGGATTTGAAGAAATGTATGAGCGGCGCTCGGGCATATTTCTTGCCGCTGCACGAAACGTCGCGCGCGGTTCCCGAATATCGCATAGAACCTGCGCCGCTGAAAACCGCTGCGGCTTTTCAACACATCGCTGCCTATATGATTGTGCGGCGCCGCGCCGCCCCTGCGGGGGAGACGTTTCGCGGCTTCGATAACACGCCCTTCGCGCCGCACCGATGATTTCCACCGATGCGAAAGACTGTTGCACACATATGCGGAGTCTCGCCGGGAAGGAGGGGAACTATGTCCGGTGAATACGAAGTAATTTCCTATGAACAACTCAGCGATCTGAACGTCTTTCTCGTTCGGATGCAGGAGCATGCCACGCATCTGCATCCCGATATGGAACTCGGACTTGTGCTGGACGGCGGCATAGTGCTTGAGCGCGGCGGAGCGCGGCGTACGCTCCGCCGCGGCGATCTCTATCTCGTCAATCCGCTCGAGGCGCATTGCTTTACCTCCGCGGAGGAGGGGGGCAGCGTGCTCCTCATCGCGCAGATTTCCGCGCGGCTCGTCGAGCGTATTTTCAGCGGTGCAAAGAATATCCGCTACGACTGCGGTATTTCTCTGCGTGCGGCGATGCCGCGCAGGAGCGAGGAGCTTTCCGCGCTCCTCATGCAGCTTGGCATGGTTTTTTTTGCACGCAGGGAAAGCTACGAGTTCCGGTGTCTTTCCTGCGTAGGGCAGATCTATTATCTTCTCAATACGAATCTGCCGTGGTCGTTTCTCGATACTTCGGAAGAAGTACCGCGCAGGGAGCGGGCAGACCGGATGCTTGCCGTGCTCGACTACATCGAAAAGAATTATACGCGCAAGCTCCTGCTCGGGGAGATCGCGCGCCGCGAACATCTGTCGCTGACGTATCTCTCGCATCTCTTTAAGGAGGTGCTCGGCATGTCGTTTCAGGACTATTTACGAAAAAAGCGGTTCACGCACGCGCGGCGGCTCGTGGCGGAGACACGGCGGAGCATTCTCGACATCAGTCTTTGCTGCGGATTTTCCGACGTACGCTATCTGACGAAATTGTTCCACGAAGAGCTGGGCTGTACGCCGACGGCATACCGTAAAAAAAAGCGGGTCTCCTGCAATCGGAGACCCGCTTCAGCGGTGTGTTCTGAGAAAATTTTTTCGGCGGCGGACAGCCTGCGGCTGCTCGGCGCTTACTGTGCGACGAGGGCACAGACGCGCCGTCCTGCGCCGTGCGTACGCTTCACGGCGGCGTTAGCCCGCGGAGCCGAACAGTATGTTGTTCACGACGCCCTCTAGGTATTCCTGCCCGCCGGAACCGGGATCGGCGGGGGCTTTCAAAGCTGCGGCATGTGCGGCGCATTCTTCGAGCGTTGCCGTGCCGCTCTTTATTTTTGCGCCGATGCCCGTTTCGTAGCTCGCATAGCGCTCCTTGACAAAGGCGTCGATGCGCCCGTCCTCGATGAGCGCCGCCGCCTTGATGAGACCGAGCGCGAACGAATCCATGCCGATGATGAAGGCGGTGAACATATCCTCCGGCGTGTTGCTCGGACGGCGGTTCTTCGCGTCGAAGTTGAGCCCGCCGCGCAGACCGCCCGCTTTGAGAATTTCGTACATCGCGAGCGTCGTGTCATAGACGTTGGAGGGGAACTGATCCGTGTCCCAGCCGAGCAGCATGTCGCCCTGGTTCGCGTCGACCGAACCCATCATGCCGTTCACCGCGCAGACGCGCAGCTCGTGCTGGAAGGTATGTCCCGCAAGCGTCGCGTGGTTCGCCTCAATGTTCATCTTGAAATCGCCGTCCAGCCCGTGCTTTTGCAGGAAGCCGATGGCGGTCGCCGCGTCGAAATCATACTGATGCTTCATCGGCTCTTTCGGTTTCGGTTCGATGTAGAAATCGCCTTTGAACCCAATGCTGCGCCCGTAGTCGCGGCTCATGCGGAAGAGCTGCGCCACATTGTCCTGCTCGAGCGCCATATCCGTGTTGAGCAGGGTCTCATAGCCCTCGCGTCCGCCCCAGAAAACGTAGCCGCGTGCGCCGAGTTTCACCGCGAGCTCAATACCCTTTTTCGCCTGTGCCGCAGCAAAACAGAAGACATCCGCCGAGTTGCTGCTGCCCGCGCCGTTCATGAAGCGCGCGTTGCTGAACATGTTGGCGGTCGCCCAGAGGCACCGGATGCCGGTGCCTTTGGTCTTTTCGAGGAGGTAGTCGGTCAGCTCGTCGAGACGGCGGTTCGTCTCATTGATGTCGGTCGGATCCTCGGGGACAATATCAGCGTCGTGGAAGCAGTAATACTTGATGCCGAGTTTCTGCATGAACTCGATGCCCGCATCGACTTTTGCCTTTGCGTGCGCCATCGTGCCGGGCTGTGCGCCGAACGTCTTGTCCGCCGTACCCGCGCCGAACATATCCACGCCAACGGCGCAGAGATTGTGCCACCACGCCATCGCAAACGTGAGATGCTCCTCCATCGTCTTGCCGAGGATCACGCGCTGCGGATCATAGTATTTGAACGCCAGACGGTTTTTACTGTCTCTGCCCTCGTATTTGATGTGAGGGATATTTGGGAAAAATTCGCTCATGATCCTGCTCCTTTTCTGTTTCCTGAGATGTGTGCCGCATCTTTGCGGTATATAACGTTATTATAGTGATTCTGCCGGAAAATTTCCTGCATAAATCGGCTGTCAAAGACGATTAGTTTGCTGTCTCGGCATAAAAATGAGAATTTCTATTGATTATTAGCGAGTAACATATGTTACATCCTTCACAATATTACCTTTGCTATAATCGCATCAAGAATTGTGTATTAGGCAAAGGAGATTTTGTTATGGATGCTAAAATGTTTTGTTATCAGTGCCAGGAGACGGCGGGCGGCAAGGGCTGCACGGTGCAGGGCGTCTGCGGAAAGAAGCCGGACGTTGCGGAGATGCAGGATCTCCTCGTCTACGTGACGAAGGGGCTCGGTGCGGTGACGACGGCGCTGCGCGCTGCGGGCAAGCCGGTCTCGGTGGAGACGAACCACCGCGTGACGATGAACCTCTTCATCACGATCACAAATGCGAATTTTGATCTCGAGGCAATTAAGGATGCCGTCGAAGAGTCGCTCGTGCTCAAGGCGGAGCTGCTTGCGCAGCTCGGCGATGCGTCGAGCCTCCCTGAGGCGGCGCACTGGACGGCGGCGCGTGCGGATTTCGCGGCAAAGGCAAAGACGGTCGGCATTCTCGCGACCAAGAACGAGGATGTCCGCAGCCTGCGCGAGCTGACGACTTACGGGCTCAAGGGGCTCGCCGCCTATGTGGAGCACGCGAATGCGCTCGGCTTTGAGAACGAGGAGATCGACGCGTTCTCGCAGCGCGCGCTTGCACAGCTCCTCGACGACTCGCTCGACGGCAGTGCACTGACGGCGCTCGTTCTCGAGACGGGCAAGTGGGGCGTCGCCGGCATGGCGCTCCTCGATACGGCAAATACGAGTTCGTACGGCAACCCCGAGATTTCGAAGGTGAAGCTCGGCGTCCGCAACCGTCCGGGCATCCTCATCTCCGGGCATGACCTCAAGGATCTCGAGCGCCTTCTCGAGCAGACGAAGGGCACGGGCGTCGACGTCTACACGCACGGCGAGATGATCCCCGCGCATTACTATCCGAAATTCAAGCAGTACGACAACCTCGTCGGCAACTACGGCAACGCGTGGTGGCAGCAGAAAGAGGAGTTCGAGAAGTTCAACGGCGCGATCCTCATGACGACGAACTGCGTCGTTCCGCCGAAGGACAGCTACAAAGGGCGTCTCTTCACAACGGCTGCGGTCGGTGTCGAGGGCTGCACGCACATCCCGCTTGTGAACGGCGATAAGGACTTTACACCCGTCATTGAATGCGCGAAGAAATGCGCGCCTCCGACGGAGCTGGAGACGGGCGAGATCGTCGGCGGATTCGCGCACGAGCAGGTCTTTGCCGTCGCGGACAAGGTCGTCGAGGCGGTCAAGACAGGCGCGATCAAGAAGTTCGTTGTCATGGCGGGCTGTGACGGGCGCATGAAGTCGCGCGAATACTACGGTGAGTTCGCAGAGCGTCTGCCGCACGATACGGTCATCCTCACGGCGGGCTGTGCGAAGTATAAGTACATCAAGAAGGATCTCGGCGACATCGGCGGCATTCCCCGCGTGCTCGATGCCGGACAGTGCAACGACTCCTACTCGCTCGCACTCATCGCGCTCAAGCTCAAGGAAGTCTTTGGGCTCGACGATGTCAACAAACTGCCGATCGCATACAACATCGCGTGGTATGAGCAGAAGGCCGTCATCGTTCTCCTCGCCCTGCTCCACCTCGGCGTGAAGAACATCCACCTCGGCCCCACGCTCCCTGCATTCCTCTCGCCGAACGTGGCGAAGGTGCTCGTCGAGAACTTCGGCATCGGCGGCATCACGAACGTCGAGGACGATATGGCAATGTTCGGCATCGAAGTCGAAGAAGAAGTCCGTGCCGAAGCTGTGTAATTAAATACGCTGTGTATAGATAAAGCGTCTGCCCGATTGCGGCAGGCGCTTTTATGTATGGTATATTTTGTGATATGATAATGCTGTTAAAATATAGGACAGGAGAACCCCATGACTGCTGAAAAGATTGTAAAGAAAACAGGAACAGTGTTCCGTGTGTTTTGGACAGAGATACGTACATTCAGTTTACCTGTCATAGTCTTTTTACTGGGGCTGGGATGTGCGGCGTTTCTCTCTCTATTTAGCTCCTATATCGGCGGAATAATGCTGTTTTGCACGATTTTATTCTATCTCCTATCGCGCAGATTCGACTTCTGGATGCAGGTCTTTTTGGGGAGCGGATTTATCATGTTTATGGGAGCAGCTTCTTTTTTCACCCTTATGACAGCGCTTTTTATTGATTTGGATTTTCCGCCGAACGGCGCGGAAAATTACAAGCATGTGTTGATAGGGGACTTTTTTCCGAGTGAAATCCCGGAGACAGCATACGATGTGCAGGTTTACAGTATCTCAGGATTTGGCCAGGGGTGGAACGAGGCGTATCTATCCTATCGCGATGCGCCCGAGCATATCGCGCCCTATGCGGAGATGGCACGGGAGCGGGCGCAGAAACAGTCGCGGTCGCCCTATATCAACGAAGGAATACGAGTGCCAAAGATAACGGTTGATGAGACATGCATAGATCCAAGGTTTCTTGAAGATCCATGGGCACGGTTTTTTCTCGACTATGTGCCGCATCCCGTCAAAATTGAGAGCTTAGACGAACCGTTTGTCTTTTATATTTGGGATACGAACGAGAGTTGGAACCATCCGAAGGGAAGCATAGTTGGTGTCTCTGAGGACAGCACGCATATCATCTTTTATTTGGTCGGGCCATGATGTGTGTGCGCAGAAAAATATGAAGCCTCGGATATTTATTTCATATACTTTTCTTAACAAACACTTTTTTAGATTTAATATTTGTGGTATGATAGCGGAGAGAGAAATGTGTAAGGAATTGTTGTGTGATGTTTTTGAAAAAGTGTTTATCTGTGGTGAAGCCGGGATTGCGCGTCATTTTCGAAGATTTGCGCGCATTCAATGCGCCCGCTTTGCTCCTTGCGCTCGGCAGCTGCTGTACGCTGCTGCTGCATACATGGGGGTCAATCTATATCACGTGCATTATGGCCGTATGCACACTGCTCGTCTATCTTGCTGCGCGGAAATGCGGCGGGTGGGGGCAGACTTTTTTAGGTGTTGTTTTTTCCTTCTTTATGGTAGTTGTGGGGCTTGCGGCGGTTGCCATCCGATTTTTTCTCTATCCGGATTTCTCGCCGAATGGGAAGGACAGTTACACATATGTGCGGCGTGATTTTTTCCCGGAGGAGATTCCGGATACCGCCTACGACGTGCAGGTCTGGAGTCGTGTCGGATTTGGACCCGGGGAGGATGAGGCATATCTCTCATATCATGATACGAAGGCGAATATTCGCCCCTATGCGGCAATGGCGCGGGAGCGTTCGGAGATGCGTACGCGCATTCCGCGCATCAATGATTTGATCAGTGTGCCAAAGGTGCGCGTGGACGAGACGGCGGTCGTGCCGCGCTTTGATGCGCTCCCGCTGTGGCAGCACCTCTTCATCGATTATGTGCCGCATCCGGCGGAAGTCGGTGTGCTCAAGGAGAAATTTGTCTTTTATGTGTGGGGGATGGGGGAAGATTTTAGCCATCCGCGTGCGAATATCGTCGGCATCTCGGAGGATGGGACGCATATTATTTTTTATTGGGTCGGCGGATAAGGCATGAAGCGTGATCGCTGCGCCTAGCGTCGTCATTTTTGGCAAACGCTTCGTCGACGTAGGTTTTTGGCTACGCCTTCCTCGCGTTTGCCGCAATTCCTAGCTATGCATCAGCGCTGACGCTTCATTTACCATCCGGTAATGCTAGCGTGTGTGCATATCTTAAGAATTTTTCTCATTAAAAAAACGAGTTGCATTTATGCCATAAAAATAAAGACAGCCCCGCATACGCTGAAATCGTATGCGGGGCTGTCTTTATATCATATGTTGCCGGGTGTCAGAGCGCCGCGCGCAGGAGATTTTTGGTATAGTCGTCCGTGGGATTTACGAGCACGTCGCTCGCCGATCCCTCCTCGACGATGCGTCCCGCCCGCATGATGAGCACGCGGGATGCGATGGAACTCACGAGCGGAAGATCGTGCGAGATAAAGATGAGGCTCATGCCGTGTTCCTTTTGCAGATGGAGCAGGAGGGACACGATCTTTGCCTGTACGGACACGTCGAGCGCCGAGGTCGCCTCGTCGCAGAGGAGTATGTCTGGATGTACCGCCATCGCGCGTGCGATCGCGGCACGCTGGCATTCGCCGCCGCTCATCTCATGCGGGTAGCGGTGTGCGTAGGATGCGGGCAGTCCCACCTCGGAGAGGAGAGCTGCGACGCGTTCCTCCGTGCGGCGACCGTCGGGACTGCACAGGCGGCAGATGGTCTCGCCGATCATCGCGCCGACAGTGCGGCGCGGGTTGAACGAGCCGGGCGCATCCTGAAACACCATCTGAATACGCGTATAGAGTGCGCGCCGCTCTTTGCCCGATGCGCGGGTGATGTCCGCGCCGCCCAACAAAATGCGCCCGCCCGTCGCCGTATGCAGTCCCGTGAGGAGCTTTGCAACGGTCGATTTCCCGCTGCCGCTCTCTCCGACGATGCCGAGGAGTTCTTTTTGCCGCAGGGAAAACGAGATGTTATCCACCGCCTGTATATGCGCCGCCCCGTCTTTGAAATGCATGGAGACATTTTCGAAACGAAGCAGATCAGATGCGGCATCAACGCCCTTATGTGCATGAATGTGTATGGACGACGGATGCGCGGCGTGCATGTGGCACGGATCGCAGTCCGTCTCGGACGCGTCCCGCACATACATCTTCGGCACTGCTGCGAGCAGCGATTTCGTGTAGGCGTGCTGCGGATGTTCTAATACCTCGCGCACACTGCCCTGTTCGACGATGCGCCCCTTTGACATCACGGCGACGCGGTCGGCGATGTGCCGCACGACGCCGATGTTGTGCGTGATGAGGAGAATCGCCGTTCCCGTGCGATCCTTCAGCGCGCGGAGCTCGTCGAGCACTTGCAGCTGGATCGTCGCGTCGAGCGCGGATGTCGGCTCGTCCGCGAGGAGGAGCTGCGGGCGCAGGATGACGGCAAGTGCGATCGCCGCACGCTGCGCCATGCCGCCCGAGAGCTCGAACGGATAGGAGGCGAGGATGCGCCCTACGTCCGTAAAGCCCATGCCGCCGAATACTTCCTCCGCCCGCGCGCGGATCTCGGCGCGGGTACGATTTTCATGGGCGCGCACCGCCTCGACGAGCTGCGTTCCGATCGTCCGCGCGGGACTGAGGGACGCGCCCGCGTATTGGAATACCATCGCGAGCTCTTTGCCGTGCAGGCGGCGTTTATCCGCCGCCGAGATCATCGCCATGTCGTGTTCTGCAAAGTGTACGCTGCCCGCGATGATTTCCGCCGCAAGCCCGCGCACCTGTGCGACGGACTTGAGCAGGGTCGATTTGCCGCTGCCGCTCTCCCCGACGATGCCGAGTACCTCGCCCGGACGGAGCGTCAGACGGACATCCCGGATGACGGGGACGCCGCCGTAGCCGGCTGTAAGTCCCTCGATCCTCAGCAGTTCCTGCATGATACGCTCCTCCGGATGCTTTACAAATTACTTCTTGTCGAGATCTTTCGACACCTGATAGTAGTCGCTCGGCGAGGTCAGGAAGCCGGTGACGTTCTTCGAGATGCCGGTCAGCATATTGTTGAAGCCGATGAAGTCCATCGCGCCGTCGTCGATCGCCTGCTGTTGAATACGGTTGACGAGTGCGACACGCTTGTCAAAGTCAAACGTATTCGGGAGCTCTGCGAGCATCCCCTGTACCGCAGGGCTGTGATAGCGGCTGAAGTTTGCCGCGCCCTTCTCGCTCATCGTATCGCGCAGGAAGGCGTACGGATCGCCCGTCGGCATCGTGACGACGGAGTAGAGGGACATCTCGAAATCGCCGGGTTTCAGATAGTTTGCCTTCTCGTGCGGGACGATCTCGACGTTGATGCCGATCTTCTTGAGCTGCGCCTGCATCTCCGTCGTGATGTTCTCGTTGAAGAGACGCTTGTAGACGCCCATCTGCACCGTCAGCGGCTTGCCGTTCTTCTCGACGATGCCGTCGCCGTCGCTGTCCGCGTAGCCTGCCGCGGCGAGCACAGCCTTTGCCTTCTCTGCGTCAAATGCGCGGATCTTGAGCGCGGGATCACCGAACGGCGTTGCGGCGAGGAATGCGCTGCCGGAGGCGGTCATCGCGCCCTTGAGCACGTTGTCGCCGATGGTCTTTTTGTCCACGCCGTACATGATCGCCTCGCGCACGGCGGGATCGGTCAGCTTCTCAAGGTTGAAATAGAGCTGGTAGGTGCGCGACTGCGGTGTCTTGACGAGCGTGTGCTTGTCCGACTTTGCAATCGTCTCCGCCGTCTCGGGGCTCAGATCGAGCGCGACGTCGATCTCGCCCGACTGGAGCGCCGTTGCGAGCGTGTTAAAGTCCGCAATGCGCGTGTACTCAAGACCGTCGAGCTTCACCTCGCCGCCCCAGTACGTTGCATTCTTTTCCATGACGGCGGATTTCTCCGAGTCAAATGCGGTCAGGATAAAGGGCCCCGTGCCGATGGGGGCGTTGTCGAAATCCTTTGTTCCCGCGACGTCGAGAATGACGGCGTACGGATCGCAGAGATCGTTGACGAGCGTCGCGTACGACTCTTTCGTCTTGATGGTGAGGACATTGCCCTCCGCCGTGAACACGGCGTCCTTCAGCCATGCCGCGCGGTCGTTCGTCTCGGCGGTGCGCTTCAGGGACTCGATGACTTTTTCGGCGGTCATCTTCTCGCCGTTGGAGAACGTGACGTTATCCTTCAGCGTGATGCGCCAGACCGTCGGTTCGATATTCTCCGCCTTTTCCGCGAGCCACGGCTGTGCCTTCATCTCGTTGTCCAGACGGAACAGTGTCTCGCCGACGCCGTAGCGCACGGCATACCAGCCGTTCCAGTCCTTCGCAGGATCCATCGTGCCGCTCGTGACGGCGACGGTGCCGCCGACGTGGACGATCTTTTTGCCGCCCGCTGCCGGGGCGTCCGAGCCGCCGCAGCCGGCGAGAGAGACAGGCAGGGCGACCATCAGAGCCGCACACAGCGCTTTACGGAAATTGAATTTCATGTGTACCTCCTGTGTATAAAGAGACTATATATTCAACGTGCCGCTTTTCTTAATCGGCGCGTCGTTCACGCATTTTGGGATCGAGCAGATCACGCAGCAGGTCGCCGAACAGGTTAAATACCATCATCACGGCGACCATCACCGCGCTCGGGGCGAGTACCGCCCACGGCGCCTGCTGGAGATATTTTTGTCCCTCGCTGATCATCGCGCCCCACTCCGCCGCCGGGATCTTGACACCGATGCCGAGGTAGGAAAGCCCCGCGAGCCCCATCATGATGATGCTGATGTGGAGTACGGCGGTCACGACGAGCGTCCCCGCGATGTTCGGCAGGATGTGCAGGAGGAGGATGCGCATATCGCCGCATCCGCTCAGGCGCGCCGCGTGGATGTACGTCTCCTCCTTTGCCGCAATCGCTGCGCTGCGCGCAATGCGCGCGTACTGCGTCCACGTCGTTGCTACGAGCGCGAGCACGGCGTTGAAGAGCCCGCCGCCGAGGACGCCCGCCACCGCAATCGCGAGCACAATGTCGGGGAACGCCTGAAAAATGTCCGTGATACGCATGAGCAGGGCGTCCGCCCGCCCGCGATAGTAGCCGGCGAGAAGTCCGACGAGACTGCCGAGCGAAGAGGCGGCGAGCACGATAAAGAGCGCCGAGAAAATCGACGTGCGCCCGCCCGCGAGGATGCGCGAGAGAATATCCCTGCCGTAGTTGTCCGTGCCGAGGAGATGCTCTCCCGAGGGCGGCGCGAGGATGAGCTGCGGATTCGTTTCGTACGGATCGTAGGGAACGAGCTGCCCCGCGAAGAGGGCGGCGAAGAGAATGAGCGCACAGACGAGCGCGCTGATGCGGAATGCCGGCGGCAGATGTTCTATCATTGATATGCGCATGGTGTTATAGATCCTTGATTTTCGGATTGAAATAGCGGTAGGAGAGATCGGCGAGAAGATTCACGAAGAAGAATGCGAGCGCCATCCATACCACCGTTGCCTGCACGATAGGATAGTCGCGGTTGCTGATCGCCGTCATGATGAGATGCCCGATGCCCGGCCAGTTGAAGATCGTTTCTACAATGACCGTGCCGCCGAGCAGAGAGCCGACCGAGATGCCCGTCAGCGTGATCACAATGACCATGATGTTCTTGAGCACGTTGCCGAAGAGAATCTGCCGCTCGGGGATGCCGCGCGCACGCAGGCCGACGATGTAGTCCTTGTCCAGCTCGTCGAGCGCCGCCGCGCGAATCTGGCGGATGTAGCGCGAGGACATGACGATCGCGAGCGTTGCCGACGGCAGGATCATTCCGATGGGCTTTGTCGTTGCGAGTACCGGGATCAATCCAAGTTTGAATGAGAAAATATACATGAGGACGATGGCAATGACGAAATTCGGCATTGCGTTTGTGACAAAGGTCAAGAGACGTATGCCGTAGTCGAAGCGGCTGCCCCTGAGCGCCGCGATCGAGATGCCGAGCGGCAGAGAGACGAGGAGCGTGAGCAGCATCGCTATGCCCGCCATGCGCAGCGTGTAGGGGAGGGCGGACGAGAAGGTCTTTGCGACCGGAATATCCGTGATGTAGGATTTGCCCATATCGCCCTGCACGAAATGCGTGAGCCATGTGCCGTACTGCACGAGGAACGGTTCGTCGAGCCCCATCTCCGTCCGCATCCGCGCGACGACCTCCGGATTCGCCGCCGTGCCGTCCTCCGTCAGACGTATGCTCACGGGATCGCTCGGCGCGATGTAGAGCAGTCCGAACGAGAGAAGCGTGATGCCAAAAAAGACGGGAATGAACTGCAGGCATCTCCGCAGCAGTGGTTTCATCAGCACAAATCCCTCCTCCGCGTTCTTTTCGCATTCTTTTACCTATAAATGTGATAAATGAATACATAGTATATAATGTTTCTTAGAAAAAAGTCAATGGGATTGCATAATTTTATCAAAATATTTTGCTTTTATGCGAAAGTCCTTATATATTCATATGTTGTGTTCAAGGAGATGGCGATGTTTATCGCGGGCATAGAAAAGATGATGCGAAGAGCGCGGTGTGATTACGATAAATTTTTCATATGATCCTACGAAATATCAGTATATGAACAAATAGAAATGCAACAATGGGGAGAGGGATGAAAATTTGACAAATTACTTCTATCGTCTATAATTGATGAAATGTTATTCAGCAGAGTGCGGTCATGTGCCGCAGGGAGGAACCGATGATGAAGATTTTGGCTGCCGACGGGATTTCGCCCGAGGGGATCGCACTGCTCGGGGATTATGAGGTCGATGTGCGCGACAAGCTCTCGCATGAGGAGCTGCTGGACGTCATCGGCGGCTATGACGCGCTGATGGTGCGTTCGGCGTCGAAGGTGTCGGCGGACGTGATTGCGCGCGCGGAAAATCTGAAGATCATCGGCAGGGCGGGTGTCGGCGTTGACAACATCGATGTGAAGGCGGCGACCGAACGCGGCATTATCGTCATCAACTCGCCGGGCGGCAATACGATTGCGGCGACGGAGCACACGATGGCGATGATGCTCTCGATGGCGCGCAATATCCCTGCGGCGGATGAGACCATGCAGCGGGGGGAGTGGAACCGCAAGGCGTATGTCGGTGTCGAGCTGCGCGGCAAGACGCTCGGCGTCATCGGCATGGGACGCATCGGCAGCGGCGTTGCAAAGCGCGCCCTCGTCTTTGACATGAACGTCATCGCCTACGATCCCTATATCAACGAAGAGCGTGCAAAGGCGCTCGGCGTGACGGTCGGTTCGCTCGACGATATTGTAGAAAAATCCGACTTCATCACTGTCCATATGCCGCTCACGAAGGAGACGCGCGGCATGATTTCCATGAAGGAAATGCGGCGCATGAAAAAGGGGGTGCGTCTCGTCAACTGTGCGCGCGGCGGCATCATCAACGAGACAGATCTCGCTGCGGCAGTGCGCGAAGGGCTCGTTGCCGGGGCGGCGATCGACGTATTCGAAGAGGAACCAATGGCGGCGGATCATCCGCTGCGCGGTGTGCCGGGTGTCGTCCTCACGCCGCATCTCGGCGCATCAACGGTTGAGGCACAGATCGGCGTCTCCGTTGACGTTGCCGAGGGCATCCGTACCGCACTGCGCGGGGAGCCTGTGACGACGGCGGTCAACATGGCGCCCGTTTCAAAGGAAGTCATGCGCGTCATCCGCCCCTATATCACGCTCGCGGAGCGGCTCGGCTGCACGGTGTGCTCGCTTGCCGAGGGAGCGGTGACCCGTGTGGAGGTCATCTACAACGGCGAGATCACGGAGGTCAATACGAGCTTTCTCACGACGGCGGTACTCAAAGGGATGCTCAATCCCATCCTCGAGAGCGAGATCAACTACGTCAACGCCCCGAGCATCGCAAAGTCGCGCGGCATCAAGGTGACGGAGGTCAAGGAGAAGGAAGCATCCGATTTCTCCACGCTCATCACTGTGCGCGCCGCGGCGGGGGATAAGGTCACGGAGGTGCAGGGAACCCTCTTCGGCACAGAGGGGCGCATTGTCCGCATCAACCGTTTCCGCGTGGATGTCGATCCGCATGCGCGCATCCTCATCTGCCCGCACATCAATCGCCCCGGTGTCATCGGCACGATCGGCTCCATCATGGGGGAGGCAGGCGTCAACATTTCCGCCATGCAGGTGGGTAAGTCCGACCGTGCGGGGACGAACATCATGGTACTCACGGTGGATCACGACATTTCCGACGAGACGCTTGCACGCGTTGTGGCGCTCGACGGCATCTTTGATGCAAAACTGGTCAATTTCGAGTCGGTCTAATAAGGCAAGCTGCATATGGAACCGGGCGAATTTCAGCCTATTTCCATAATCCTTCGCTATTATAGTCAAAAAGACAAAGTTAATTGATCAAGGAGGAATTTTTATGAACTCCCTTAAGACAACAATGCTCATGGCGCTGCTGATGGCGCTCATGGTTGCACTCGGCGGCGTGTTTGCCGGACACACGGGCATGACCGTCATGCTCGTCATTGCGCTCGGCATGAACTTTTTCTCGTATTGGTTTTCCGACCGCATGGTGCTCAGCATGTATAATGCACAGGAAGTTGACCGCTCAAGTGCGCCTGAGCTGTACGGACTGGTCGAAAAACTCGCGGGGCAGGCACAGCTGCCCATGCCGCGCGTCTACATCATCAATGAGGATGCGCCGAACGCCTTTGCCACGGGGCGCAATCCGTCCAACGCGGCGGTCGCCGTCACGACGGGGTTGATGCGTGCGCTCGACTACAACGAGATCTCCGGCGTGCTCGGGCATGAGCTGGCGCATGTCAAGCATCGCGATATCCTCATCTCGACTGTTGCGGCAACGATGGCGACCGTCATTTCCTACGCGGCAAATATTGCCCAGTGGGCGGCGATCTTCGGCGGCGGACGCTCGAGCGACGACGACCGCGGCGGTATCATCGGGCTGATTGCCACAGCGATCATCGCGCCGATCGCGGCAGCGCTCATCCAACTGGCGATCTCACGCTCGCGCGAATACAGCGCGGATGAGACGGGCGCAGAGTTCTGCGGCAACCCGAACTACCTCGCCTCAGCGCTTGAAAAGATCGAATACTATGCGATGCACGGCGCCCCGCTTCCGGAGGCGACTCCTGCGACCGCGCACATGTGCATCATCAACCCGCTCACGGGCAGAGACATCTCCTTCAAGAGTCTCTTCTCGACACATCCGGACACGCAGGAACGCATCGCACGCCTCCACGCACAGGCGCAGCGCATGGGTGTTCGGTGAGCAGCCTGCTTATAGATGTCATATGGAATGACCATATGGCATCTTTTTTATTGCCGTATTTCCATGTGCCGCCTTGCCAACTTCGCTGCGGGACTGTAAAATAGAGCGGAAAGGAGCATGTTCATGGCTATACTGGTTTGCGGCGGTGCGGGCTACATCGGCTCTCATGCGGTGCATCAATTGATTGCGAGGGGCGAAGAGGTCGTCATTGTCGATAATCTGCAGACGGGACATCGGGGCGCGCTGCATCCGCAGGCGACGTTCTGCGAGGGGGATATTCGCGATGCGGCGGCACTTGACCGTATCTTTACGGAGCGCAGTATCGAGGCGGTAATTCATTTCGCGGCAAATTCTCTGGTGGGGGAGAGCATGGAGCAGCCGCTCCTCTATTTCAACAACAATGTCTACGGGATGCAGGTCCTGCTCGAAGCGATGGTGCGGCATGGTGTGGATAAGATCGTCTTTTCTTCGACGGCGGCGGTCTACGGCGAGCCGAAGCGCGTGCCGATCCGCGAGGACGACGAGACGAATCCGACGAATGCGTACGGCGAGACGAAGCTCACGATGGAGAAGATGATGAAGTGGGTGAGCCGCGCAAGCGGCGTGCGCTATGTTTCGCTGCGCTATTTCAATGCGGCGGGGGCGCTGCCGGACGGCTCGATCGGCGAGGATCACAAAACGGAGACACATCTCATTCCGCTGATTCTGCAGGTTCCGACGGGCAGACGCGATCATATCACGGTCTATGGCGACGACTATCTGACGCCGGACGGTACCTGTCTGCGCGACTACATTCACGTCGTTGATCTCGCGGATGCGCATATGCGCGCGCTTGACTATCTGCGGCGCGGCGGGGAGAGCGACATTTTTAACCTCGGGAGCGGCAGCGGCTTCTCGGTGAAGGAGATGATCGCCGCGGCGGAAAAAGCGACAGGCAAGGCAATCGCGGTGGAGATCGGCGCGCGCCGTGCGGGCGATCCGGCGCAGCTCATCGCGTCGAGCGAGAAGGCGCGTACGGTGCTCGGCTGGCAGCCGCAGTTCACAGATGTGGAAGAGGTCATCGGCACGGCATGGCGGTGGCACGCCGCGCATCCGCACGGGTATGAGGACTAAAGGAACGTGAAAGAGCTTTTGATAGGAATATGGCATTTACCAAATTGTAAAGGAGCATTTTTATGAGTACACCGCATATTGCCGCCGCCCCCGGAGAGATCGCAGAGCGCATTCTGCTGCCCGGCGATCCGCTGCGCGCGAAGTTCATCGCGGAGCATTTTCTTGAGGGCGCACAGGAGTATACCTCTATCCGCAACATCCTCGGTTATACGGGGATATATCGCGGCACGCGTGTCTCTGTGCAGGGGACGGGCATGGGGATGCCGTCAATCTCCATTTATGTCAATGAGCTGATGGAGCACTACGGCGTGCAGACGCTCATTCGTGTCGGCACCTGCGGCGGAATGCACGAGCGTGTGAAGCTGCGCGACGTGCTCATCGCGCAGGGGGCGACGACGGACTCGTCGATGATCCGCAACATCTTCGGCGGGAGCATCAACTATGCACCGCTCGCAGACTATGATCTGCTTGCCGCGGCGGTGGCACATGCAAAGAAGCTGCGTCTCTCCGTACGCGTCGGCAATGTGATTTCGGTCGATCGGTTCTACGATGAGGAGATCGACAATGAGAAGCTGCGCAAATACGGTGTTCTGGCGGTCGAGATGGAGGCCGCGGCCCTCTACACGCTCGCAGCGAAGTTCGGGCGGCGGGCGCTGGCACTCTTTACGGTCAGCGATCATCTCGTGACGGGTGAGCGCTGCACGGCGGAGGAGCGGCAGACGACATTCGAGGATATGATCAGGATCGCGCTCGAGACGGCAGTCGGGGAATAACGGTTGCATATTTTATGCAGTTCGGATAAAATAGAACATGGGATGATAGCTTCACAGAAGAGGGGGTTCCTATGTCTGTCAAACGAATCTTTGTAGAAAAACGACAAGGATTTTTCGATATTCCGGCACAGCGTCTGTGCACCGACCTTGTGGAGACATTTCGTCTTACGCATCTGCGTGCAGTACGCCTGATCACGCGTTACGATATAGAAGGGCTGAGCGAAGAGGAGTTTGCGCAGGTGCGCAATATTGTCTTTGCCGATCCGCCCGTTGATACGGTGTATGAGGATGCGCTTCCGTATTTTTCGGATGCACATATCTTTGCGATTGAGCCTCTGCCGGGGCAGTTCGATCCGGCGGCGGCAGCCGCGGCGGAGTGTGTGCAGCTCGTGACGCAGGGGGAGCGTCCGGTGGTTCGTACGGCGCGTGTTGTGGTTCTCGTCGGCAAGGTAGACGATCCAACCTGTGAGCGCATTAAAAAGTATCTCATCAATACGGTGGAGAGCCGTGAGGCATCACTGGCGACCCCCGCAACACTCGATGCGCAGGTGTCGATGCCGATGGATGTGGAGGTACTGACCGACTTTACGCGCCTCACGCGTATTGAGCTGGAGCGGTTCCATGCGGCACGCGGCTTTGCGATGAGCGAAGCGGATCTCGAATTTGTGCAGCAGTATTTCCGCGACACAGAGCGCCATGCGCCGACGATCGCGGAGCTGCGCGTCATCGACACCTACTGGTCGGATCACTGCCGGCACACGACATTTACCACGGCGATTGATGCGGTGAATATCGAAAACGGCTTTTTCTCTCTGCCTATTCTCGAAGCCTATCAGCAATATACGGACGACCGCCGGGCGCTCTATACGGACGGAAAAAAGCGTGAATCTACGCTGATGGACATCGCGGTCATCGGCATGAAGGCGCTGCGTGCGGAGGGCAAACTTAAGGATCTCGACGAATCGGAGGAGATCAACGCGTGCAGCATCCGCATCAAGGTGGACGTGGACGGCAAGGACGAGGACTGGCTGCTCATGTTCAAGAACGAGACGCATAACCATCCGACGGAGATTGAGCCGTTCGGCGGTGCGGCGACCTGTCTCGGCGGCGCGATCCGCGACCCGCTCTCGGGGCGCTCCTATGTCTATCAGGCGATGCGCGTCACGGGGGCATGGGATCCGCGCGTACCGATCGAGGACACCTTACAGGGCAAGCTCCCGCAGAAGAAAATCACAATCGGCGCGGCAGAGGGATACAGCTCTTACGGAAATCAGATCGGACTTGCGACGGGGATTGTGCGTGAAATCTATCATAAAGGATACCTCGCCAAGCGCATGGAGATCGGTGCGGTCATCGGCGCTGCTCCTGCGGCGCAGGTTGTGCGCGAGCGCCCCGCGCCGGGCGACGTCATTGTCCTGCTCGGCGGACGCACGGGACGCGACGGCATCGGCGGTGCGACAGGCTCATCGAAGCAGCATACGGAGGCGTCGCTGACAACCTCGGGCGCGGAGGTGCAGAAAGGAAATGCGCCGACCGAGCGTAAGATCCAGCGGCTGTTCCGGAATCCTGAAGTCAGCCGCATGATCAAGCGCTGCAATGATTTCGGTGCGGGGGGTGTCGCCGTTGCGATCGGCGAGCTCGCCGACGGACTGATGATTGATCTCGATGCCGTGCCGAAAAAATACGAGGGGCTTGACGGCACGGAGCTTGCCATCTCAGAGTCACAGGAGCGTATGGCGGTTGTGCTTGCGCCCGGGGATGTTGAGGCGTTTCTGCATCACGCAGACGCCGAAAATCTCGAAGCAACCCGCGTCGCGGTCGTGACGGCGGAGCCGCGTCTCGTTATGAAGTGGCGCGGCAAGGAGATCGTGCGGCTCGCGCGCAGCTTCCTCGCGACGAACGGCGTGCGTCAGCGCGTACGCACGCTTATCGAGACACCGAATGAGAAGAATCCGTATCTGCAGCAGGTTCCCGGCGTCGTCAGACGCGCCGGACGTGATCTTGAGAAGGCGTGGCTCAGTAATCTGCGCGACCTGAACGTATGCAGTCAAAAGGGGCTCGGCGAGCGCTTTGACGCCACTATTGGCGCAGCCTCCGTTCTCATGCCGTTTGGCGGGAAATATCAGCTGACCCCCGCAGAAGCAATGGTTGCAAAGATTCCTGTGCGGACAGGGGAGACGAATACGGCGTCGGCGATGGCGTTCGGATTCGATCCCGATCTTTCGACATGGAGTCCGTTCCATGGTGCAGTCTACGCGATCGTTGAGGCAGCGGCGAAGATCGTTGCAACAGGGGGCAATCCACAACAGATTCGCTTGACCTTGCAAGAGTATTTCGAGCATCTTGGCACCGATCCGAAGAAATGGGGCAAGCCCTTTGCCGCACTTCTCGGCGCGCTCTATGCCCAGCACGCGCTGGGGATGCCCGCCATCGGCGGCAAGGACTCGATGTCCGGCACGTTCGAGGATCTGAACGTGCCGCCGACGCTCGTGGCATTTGCCGTTGCGCCCGTTCGTGCGGATGAGGTGATCTCGCCCGAGTTCAAATTCCCGGCGAACCGCGTCGTCATGATCCCCGTGCCGCGCGATGCGCAGGATCTGCCCGTCTTCCCGCGCCTGAATAAAAATTTTGAAAAGATCTATCAGCTGATCGCCGGGCAGAAGGCATTCTCTGCGCAGACCGTCGGAAAGGGCGGCATCGCGGCGGCGCTTTCGAAGATGTGCCTGGGCAACAATCTCGGCTTTAAGTTCAAGGCATTTATTCCGCAGGATGATCTTTTTAAGCCTCTTTATGGAACGGTATTGCTTGAGGTCGCTTCGACACTCGATATTCCGAAGGAGCTTGCGGGGACGGGCGCCGTTGAACTCGGTGAGACGCGCGACGTGCCGAGCATCATCACGGATCTCGATACCATCGTGCTTTCCGATGTCAAGGCGGCGTATACCGAGCCGCTGGAGAAGATCTTCCCAACAACGGTGCCGCAGACGGTGCGGCAGATCGACCGCCCGACCTATGCGCCCTATACGAGCGGACGCCCGCTGAGCCGTGCGGTAAAGATTGCGCGTCCGCGCGTACTCATTCCCGTATTTCCGGGGACAAACTGCGAATATGACTCCGCGCGCGCATGGGAGCGTGTCGGCGCGGTTCCGGAGATCCTCGTCGTGCGCAACCTCACACCGCAGGCGGTTGAGGAGACCGTGCACGCGATCGCTGCGGCTCTGCGGCAGGCTCAGATTCTCATGCTGCCGGGCGGGTTCAGCGGCGGTGATGAGCCGGGCGGATCGGGCAAGTTCATTGCGGCGATGTTCCGTGCGCCCGAGATCGCCGAAGGGGTGCAGCGTCTCCTGCGCGACCAGGACGGGCTGATCCTCGGCATCTGCAACGGGTTTCAAGCGCTCCTTAAACTTGGACTGCTGCCCTACGGGAAAATCTGCGATCTCGACGAAAACGCGCCGACGCTTACCTACAACAATATCGCACGTCACGTGTCGCAGACCGTGCGCGTGCGCGTTTCGTCGAATCTCTCGCCGTGGCTGACGAACGTCAACGTCGGCGATGCACATACGATTGCCGTCTCGCACGGTGAGGGGCGTTTCTATGCCGATGCGAGAACCGTGGCGAATTTGCGCGTGCGCGGGCAGATCGCGACGCAGTACGTGAACGATCAAGGCGATCCGACGCTCGAGCAGCCGTACAATCCAAACGGATCGGTCAACGCGATCGAGGGCATTACTAGTCCAGACGGGCGCATCTATGGGCGCATGGCGCATGCGGAGCGCATCGGCGAGAACATCGGAAAGAACGTTGTCGGCGATATGAATCAACAGGTGTTCGAGTCCGGCGCCGCGTATTTCATGCGGTAACATCAAGGAGCAGGAAGCATGCCTGTCAACAGGAAGAGGAGTTTATTTTTTGTGTATATCACAGCGTTTATTTTATTGCTCGTTGGAAAACGTCTCCTGCAGACGATCGTTTGGTATCGGCGGGGTGAAGCAAGCGGTGCCGCGCTCATGTGTACGGTCGGCGTCTTCGGATCGGTACTCATCGCGCTCATTCCGTTTGTGATCCACGACCTAGACCTCGTGCCCGGCTACGATTTTGAATCCGAGAAAGCACAATCCATGCTCAGATTCTTCATCGGCTGTATTCTGCTTTGCGGCGGGCTTCCTCTCTATTTCATTCGGCGTTCATTTGCGGCACGCATCGGCATGGCGGCGGATGAAGAAACCGTAAAACAACTGCCGCGTGCCGATCAAGGGCTGTACTTCTTCGTGCAGCGTCTGCCGCGCGCCGGCGTCTACGCGTGGGCTGTCGGTATTCTCCTGATCATTTGGGGACTTGCCGCCGCATTTATGTACGCGTGAGTGAGGGATATACACATGGCGAATGAAAAGGCTTTCCCGAGAAGAGGAACTCGGGAGAGCCTTTTTCTGCAAAGGGGAGAATCACGGTGCCGTTTGAACTCATACGAAATGATATTACAAAGATGAATGTCGATGCGATCGTGAACAGTGCGAATCCGCGCCCGATCATCGGGGGAGGTGTGGATGGTGCGATTCACCGTGCAGCGGGGGCAGCGCTGATTGCGGCACGCCGCAAAATTGGCGATATTCTCACCGGCGAGGCGTTCATCACGCCGGGATTTGACCTGCCTGCGCACTATGTCATCCATACGGTCGGCCCCGTGTGGCAGGACGGAAAGCACGGTGAGCCGGATCTCCTGCGTGCGGCATACCTATCGTCGCTGCGTCTTGCACGGGAACATGGCTGCAAGACGGTTGCATTTCCGCTCATCTCGGCGGGGATCTTTGGCTGTCCTGTCGAAGCTGCCCTGGAGACTGCCGTGGGAGCAATCAGTGAATACGTTTTACGGCACGATATGACTGTCTATCTCGTCGTGTTCAACCGCAAGTCATTTCAACGTTCGGGACACCTTTTTGACGATGTGCGTGCATATATTGACGAGAATTATGCGGCACGGGCGGCAGCGCGGGATATGCGTACTGCGGAGGAGGAGCCGATATTTGAGGTGCGGCGTCCCCGCGGCGCGGGGGCGAGACCGCCGCGCCGCTTGATAGGTCTCGGCACCGGAACGGCATCCTCTCTCGGCCGATGGCTGGGACGCAGGGATGAGACGTTTTCCGAGCGGCTGATACACTATATCGACGCGAAAGGATTTAAGGATCCCGAGGTCTATAAGCGGGCGAATATCGACCGTAAACTGTTCTCAAAGATTCGCAGCAATTCGGATTATCAGCCGCGCAAGAGTACGGCACTCGCGCTTTCCGTGGCGCTTCGTCTGAGTCTTGATGAGACGCGCGATCTCCTTGAGCGTGCGGGCTATGCGCTCTCGCACAGCAGCAAAGCGGATCTCATTGTCGAATACTTTATCACACGTGAAAAATACGATATTTTTATCATCAACCAGGCGCTGTTTTCGTTTGAGCAGCCGACCCTCGGCAGCTGATTTGTCGCTTTGCAGGCGACCGCCGCGCCCTTCCTTTTTGCTAAAATCATGACAGTAAAAGTCTTTCAGCAGAGAGGGAGGATTTATCATGAACAAGGTAACGGAGATTGTATTTATTTTGGATCGCAGCGGATCAATGGGCGGTCTCGAAGCGGCGGATACTGTCGGCGGATTTAACTCCATGCTTGCAAAGCAGCAGGAGGAAGAGGGCGACGCATATGTATCGACGGTGCTCTTTGACAACGAAATCGATGTGATCCATGACCGTCTGCCGATCGCAGAGGTTCCGCAGCTCACCGCGCGCGAATACTTCGTACGCGGCAGCACGGCGCTCCTTGATGCCGTGGGCGGCGCGATACGGCACATTGCCAATGTCCATAAGTATGCACGGCGTGAAGATGTGCCGGAAAAGACACTTTTCATCATTACGACGGACGGCATGGAAAATGCAAGCACACGCTATACCTATGAGCGCGTGAAACAAATGGTGAAGAAGCAAAAGGCGCGCGGTTGGGAGTTCCTCTTCCTTGGGGCAAATATCGATGCCATTGAGGCTGCCGGGCAGGTCGGCATCGGCGCAGGGCACGCTGTGAACTACCGTGCGGATGCCCGGGGGACAACGCTGAACTTCATGGCAATGTCCGAAGCGATCAGATGTGTGCGTGTCTGTGAGGAGCCCCTTTCCGCGGATTGGAAAAAGGGGATCGAGGAGGATGTGCGGCGGCGCGGCAGATCATAATCCTCATATTGCTATGGAAAAGAGCTGCGGCACATATGTATTGTACAATGTGCTGCAGCTCTTTTTAGCGGGGAAAATGGCGCAGTGCGAGGGCATTTATCGCAGCTGCGAAACGTCAGTATTCGACGGCATGATGAAACTAGGCACGGTGATCATGATTCATGCGCATCAGCAAATAGACAAAATATACGACCGGCAGACCCAACGCGAGGACACCGACGATGTTGCCGATGCCGCCTGTGATGGGGGCGAATAGACCGATTACAGAGAGAACGGCGATCAGCACGGGGGCGCGCCATATGGACGCCCCGATGCGGCGTACCGCTTTCGGTGCATTCGGGTAGACTGCATTGTATTTCCTCGTCCACAGGAGCACACAGCCCGTTACGATCATCGCTGCTGTCAGAAGGAGCATCGCCGCCCAAATAATCTTGAGAGGGATCGTATCGTGGTTGTGGATATGCAGGTTGAGGAAGATCGGCGTCATGCGCAGCCAGTCCGGCGGCGGGACGAGCAGCGGTTCAGCTCCGCGGTCGTCCGGCAGGAACACCATCTCGTCAAGGACAAAATTTGTCGGCTTCGCAGGCGGGTCGGCGATGTGGAACGTATAATGCCCGCCGTCGTGCTCGGGCAGCGCCATCGTGAGGATGTTCTTGTCCGGATAGGCCTCCTGCACCGTGCGAAGCGCATCCGCAGGAGTGATCGGGATACCGAACGGCACATAGGAGGAGAACGCCTCCATCGCAGCTATATGCGCGTCGCGGTGGTAATTTCGCGAGCCCGCGGAGTAGGAGGCGATGAAGACGGCGCTGAGACAGAGTACAAGAGCCCACACGAGCGCAAAGGCGGAGGCGTATTTATGCCAGTCCGACCACAGCACGCGCCGCGCATTTTTCCGGATCGTACCGAATGCGAGCCCCTTCATCATCGGCGCGTAGAGGATGACACCTGAGATCATAGAGAGAATCGCGAGGAGACACATGAGCGCGAGAAAATGTTTACCCGCCATGCCGGCAGTGCCGAGCTGCGTGTGCAGGAGATGTGCCCATCGCAGCATCGTCTCGATGCCCTGCACGCGGTAGACGCGCTCCTTGCGGTTAAAGACCTCTCCCGTGCGCACATCGTACATGATCTGCTCGCCGCCCATGCGCATGTGTGCGCGCGCGGCAGTCTTGCTGCCTTTATCCTGCACAAGGAAATAGAGCGTGCCGTCCGCAGGATTTGGCGTCACGGCACGGATCTCCTTGCCGGGGAAATTCGCGGCGACTGCGGCGAATCCCTCCGGCAGAGCCTCCCAGATCTCCCTTTGCGGCATCGGATCGCCTGCCGGCGGCAGATTAACCGTGTTCCATGCGCGCAGCTCGTCGCGAAAGAGCATCGGCAGCCCCGTCAGCGTCAGCATCAGGAAGAACAGCGTGCAGACGAGACTCACCCACCGGTGGATTTGATAACAAAGACGCATTGCCATATTGGTCATCTCCCATGAATGGCAGGAAAGAAATTTTTACACGCGTGCCGCACCGATTTTATTTGCCTCCTCTGAGAGCGCGAGGTGTCCCGTCTCCACGTCGTAGATGTAGCCGTGGATGATTATCTCGGGCGGGACGAGCGGATGCAGGCGCAAGCGCCGTACATCGCGCACGACGCTTTCCTCGATCGTGCCGCGGATGGGCATGAAGTCCATATAGTACGCCTCGGGCGATCCCGTATCGGCGGCGAACTGCTCCTGCGCCTCTTCGTTGGTAAAGGACTGCATCCCGCAGTGCGTATGCTGAATGACGAACCACTCCGTCGTGCCGAGCCTCTTGTGCGAGATCAGCAGCGAGCGGATCACATCCTCTGTGACGCGCCCGCCCGCGTTGCGGATCACATGCGCGTCCCCTTCGGCAAGCCCTGCGAATTTCGCGGGGTCGAGCCGGCAATCCATGCAGGTGACGACCGCAAAGGCGCGCGTCGGATGGTGCGAGAGCCGCCCCTTATCTCCAAAGTCCGCCCGATACGCTGCATTGGCAGCGCGAATCTCCCGCGCATTTTCCGTCCCCATCTTTATACCTCTTTCCCGTTGATTCAATATTCCCCAAAAAAGAAAAAACCGCCCGGCGTGCCGGACGGCTTTCTCTATGCACTGAATGCTCAGACGGCACGATCGACGTTGCCCGAACGCAGGCAGCGCGTACACACATTGACGTGTTTGATTTCACCCTTCACAAGGGCGCGGACACGCTGGATATTCGGCTTCCATTTGCGTTTCGTCTTTACATGGGAGTGACTCACATTATTCCCGCTCATCGGTCCTTTGCCGCAGACCTCGCATACACTTGCCATTGTTACACCTCCTCGGCGCAGACTTCACTCAAGCCGTGCGCAATACCAAGCTATTATACTATGCTTCCCGTCATTAGGCAATATGCCGTGAAAAATTTTTCTGTACATCGCGAAAAAATACGTGAGATTGTCCTTTGCGTCACAATATTATTGAAAATATTTTTTTCGATTTATTTTTTTGAAAAATTTTTGGAAGATGTTTGCATTTTCTATTATATGTGATAAAATCATGCCGGTCTATTTTTTGTTTTCTCCTTTTATTATTTTTATTCTGAATTAAGTAGAGCTGAATCTTTACGAATTGGAATCTTCTGAGTCGTGTTTTTTATTGCTTAATGTAGCAAAAATGAAAAACATTCAAGTTTTTCTTGAAATTTAGAAAAAAAGTAGTATGATATATGCAGGAGAAGATATTAAAGTAGGTATGGGGTATGGCAACATGGTTTCACGGGCAGCGGATGCAGCCTGAGAAAGAGGGGGATTCACATGATTTCACTGTTGGGGAAGACACGGCAAATCAACCGTCTCCTGCAGCGCTCCGAAAGCGTTGAGTATGATGGGATTTCGCGTGTGTTGAGCAACGTCCTTGAGGCGAATGTCTACATTACCGACGAGAGCGGCGCGATATGCGGGTATGCCCTCTTCGATGATTACGACGAGGATCTCATGGTCAATGAAGTAATCGAACAAGGGCGCTTCCCGCGCAAATATGTCGATTGGCTCAACCGTCTCGAGGAGACGCACGTCAATCTGCGTGTCGAAGGACAGGCGTCCTACGAAAAGGAGATTGCACAGCTCTTCAGAGGGCAAAACATCGCGATCACACCGATTTTTGGTCCGCGGCGTCGTTTGGGGACGCTCGTTGTGGCAACGGGGAAGAAGGAGTTCGGCGATCCGGATCTCCTGCTCTGCGAGTATGGCGCAACCGTTGTCGGCATGGAGATGCTGCGCGACGAGGCACAGCGCAGCGAGGTAGAGGCGCGGCAGCGCGAGGCAGTGCGCATCGCAGTCGAGACGCTTTCCTACTCCGAGCGCAAGGCGGCACATGCCATTTTGCAGGAGCTCGCCAGCCAGGGCAAGTTTGAGGGCAGGCTGATCGCGTCGCGCATCGCTGACGAGGCAAAGATTACGCGCTCGGTCATCGTCAATGCACTGCGCAAGTTTGAGTCGGCGGGCGTTATTGAGTCGAAGTCGCTCGGTATGAAGGGGACGTTCGTGCGCGTGACGAACTCCTATCTCATGGAGAAGTTGCCGGAACTTGAGGAGTATGCCGCCGACGTCCAGTGGGCGAACCTTGGCAGCGGCATCAATCTCTGACATGCACGTATAAAGGTATTGACAACAGCGTGAAAATCCAATATAATGGCGTCCGTGAGTGTGTTGCGAACGCCATTTTATTTTGCAGCCGAAACAGTCACGGCGCGTTGGTCAAGTGGTTAAGACACCGCCCTTTCACGGCGGCTTCACGGGTTCGAATCCCGTACGCGTCACCAAATACGGCCCGGTAGTTTAGTTGGTTAGAATGCCGCCCTGTCACGGCGGAGGTCAGGGGTTCAAGTCCCCTTCGGGTCGCCATTTTTGCCTCGGTAGCTCAGTTGGTAGAGCAGGGGACTGAAAATCCCCGTGTCAGTGGTTCGATTCCGCTCTGAGGCACCACCATGAACGTCGGTCTCCGGTACAGTATGCACCGGGGCTTTTTTTGTAGGGATTCGAGGATTTTATAAGGGAGCGCATTTCGGTGGAGTATTTTAATCAGCTTTTTCTCTCGTTTATCGCATCGTGGGGATATGCCGCCGTCGCCCTTCTGATGGCGGCGGAGAATGCCTGCATCCCCATCCCGAGTGAGCTCATTCTTGGCTTTGCAGGCTATCTTATCTTCGCGGGGCATATGTCATTCGAGGGCGCTCTTGCCGCAGGTATGACCGGCGGTCTGCTCGGCTCGATTTTTGCCTATGAGGTCGGTGCGTACGGCGGTCGTCCGTTTGTGGAGAAGTACGGGAAATATTTCCTCATCAAGCAGTCCCATGTGGATGTGGCGCAGCGCTGGTTCGACCGCTACGGTCTCAAGGCGGTCTTTTTCAGCCGGATGCTGCCCGTCGTGCGTACCTTCATCTCGCTGCCCGCGGGATTTGCGCGTGTGAACCGCAACAGGTTTTTCCTCTATACGATTGCGGGATCGCTTCCGTGGACGGCCGCCATTCTTTACGCGGGAATGCTGCTCGGCGAGAGCTGGACGGATCTCATGGCATACGGACATGAGGCGAGCCTTATTTTTATCGTCGGCGCGGTGATTGCGGCAGTTGTCTTTTATGTACGTTGGAAAAAGAAAAAGGAGCGCAGGCTGCGCTGACAGTATAAAAATAAACCGGCCGATCAGGCTTATCTGATCGGTCGGTTTATTTTTTGTGATTTTAGTTTAGGATAAACGGAACTGCTTGGTGGTCTGCTGCAGCTCTTGTCCCAATTCGGAAAGCGTATGGCTCGCGGCGGCAATCTCCGACATGGCGGCGGATTGCTGTTCGGCGGCGGAGGAGATTGCCGATACTTCTTCCTGCATCTTGGTATCGGCATCGCTTGACCCGCTCTTGATGTTTTCGATGGAGCTGACCGCGCGGTGACTGGTCTTCTGAACCGAGGCGGCGATTTCTGCGATGTGGTTGATTTGTCCCGAGAGACCCTCAATGAGTTCGGCGATGGCGGCAAACTTCTCACCGGAGCGATGGATCTCTTCGACACTCTCCTCAACGTTGGTGGTCTGCTCTTCCATTGCACGGAAAGTTTTATCCATCTGCACGGCGTTGCTGCCGAGGAGTGTAGAGATGTTCTGTGTTGCTTCCTTCGACTGCTCGGCGAGCTTGCGTACCTCGTCCGCTACGACGGAGAAACCCTTGCCGTGTTCGCCCGCACGAGCGGCTTCGATCGCGGCGTTGAGCGCCAGGAGGTTGGTCTGTTCCGAGATATTTGTGATCATCTCGACAATGGAAGAGACCTCGTGCGCGCTGCTTTGCAGTTCCTTGACCGTATCCGTGACGGCAACCGTTCCGTCTTTGAGACTGTTCATCTTGCTGATCGTATTGGAGAGGATCGTCTGACCTTCGCGGGTTGCTTCCTCTGTTGCTTTCGCGGAGTCGACAATCTCGCTGATGACGTCCGTGACCTGAGAGATGCTGGATGAGGACTCCTGCATGAGCCCTGTCGCCGACGAGATGGTCTCACTCTGCGCACGCGATGCATCCGCCACCTGTGCGACAGATTTGGCCGTGTATTCCGAAGCCTGTGCCGCCTCTTTGGTATTTTCTGAGAGATCGGCAGAGGACTCGGCGATGTGTCCCGCGACCTCGCTGACCTGGCGAATGAGTTTGCGCAGATTGTGTGTCATGTTGCAGAACGAATTGTGCAGTGTGCCGATTTCGTCCGTGCGCTCGACCGGCAGCGCGGTTTTGCGCAGATCTCCCTGCGCGATGGTCGCGGCGAATCCGGCGAGATCCTCGACCGGTACGGAGATCAGGCGTGCGATGTAGAAGAGAATGCCCGAGAGGATAATGAACGCGAAGACTGCAATACCGACCATGATGCCGAGGAGGGCGCGCGAGGAGGCAAAGACCTCGGACTGCGGCACGCGCAGGACAAGAACCCAGCCCGAATCACCGACCGGGGTCGAGGCGTAAAAACTATCCGCGCTCTCGCTGAAGGCGGACGACCCGGAAAAGAATGTAGGGGCAAGCGTTTGGAGCTCCGGCTCGTTCACGGACGAAATACTGTCGTCGATCGAGTATTTTTCATGATAGATAAAATTGCCGTCCTTCGTGAGGAGGAATGCCTTGCCCGTGTCGTAGACTTTTGCCTTGGAGAGCATGTCGGCGACGAGGCTGAGGTTCAGATCGCAGCCCGCGACGCCGACGACGGTATTGCCGTCGCGGATGGCGGAGCTAAAGCTCATGACGGGCATACCGTTGGCTGCCTTGTAGACGGAGGACTGGCAGACCTTGTTCGAGGAGAGCGCATCTTTGTACCAGCCGCGCGACGTCGCGTCGAAATCGCTCGGTATATCATATCCTGCACCGTCGATGAACGGCTTATCGGGGAAACCCACAAAGAAATCGGAGTTCTGCGTCGCAAACTCCTTTGCACCAAGCGTCATGTCCTCATAGGAGGTGGGTTTTGTGCTCCATAGACGCGTGACCGTTTCGAGGGTACGCGATTTTGCCTGGAGCGCCGTGTTGATGTTGGCAGCGTAAACATTCGCCATCTGAAGCATTTCTTGTGAGGCGACTTGCTGAATACTTTCCGAAGCCTTCCAGTAAATCGTGCCCAACATGATAAGAAATATGCAGATGAGCGGAACACCGACAAGTGCCATGATTTTTGCACGCAGCTTCATAGGAGTCCTTCCTTTCTAGAACCGAAGGTACAATGTACCTATAATTTCCATATGGGCATATTGTACCTCTTTCTCCTGCATGTTGTCTATAACATTTTATCAATATTGAAATAAAAATTTAAGAAAAAATCATGAAAAATAATTATATTGCAAAAATAATATGTAAAAAAACTTCTATGCATGAAGAAAAATCACAGCTTTGTTGTAACTACTATGATAAAATAAAATCTAATCAATATGATGCTGTTGGGAGGCGGGCAGAATGAAGCGATACTATGAGAGGCGCTTGTGGCAAGGTGCGCAGGGGATTGACGTCCTCCATAACTATGCGCTGAACGGGAAGATCACGGGGGCTCTTGCGGCGCTGCGCGAGATCCCGGGGTGCATTCCCGTGCTGCACGGGCCGATCGGCTGTGCGTTCCACTACCGGCGTTCGACGCGTACGCCTGCGCCCGTCTACGAGGCGCTGTCCACGCGGCTCGATGATTCGGATGTGGTGTTCGGCGGTGAGGAGAAGCTGATCGATGTGCTCGAGCGCGCGGCGGCGGAGCATCCGGAGCTGATTGCGGTGCTCCCGACCTGCGTGACGGACGTGATGCAGGAGGACATCGACGGCATTGTGCGGCGGTTCCGCGAGATGCATCCGGGGGCGCCGCCCGTCATCTCCGTGGCGTCGTCGGCGTTCTCGCACCGCAGCAGCAGTACGGTGGTCGAGCATCTGAAGGAGCGCGTCGCGGCGAAGGGGCGTGTTTATGGGAACAAGACGAAGGTGGAGTATCGCGGCTGCGGCTTCGTCGAGGTCTTGGAGGCGCTCGTCGATCAGGTGATGGAGGAGCAGACGGTCGTGCCCGGGACGGTCAATATCGAGGCGTTTGCGTGGGGAGATCACAGCGCACATGCCGTGCAGTCCGTCGTCGACACGCTGCGCGCAATCGGCATCGAGACGAATACACTGCTCCCCGCGGTATCCTGCGCGGAGATCGTGCGTGCGCCGCGCGCGGCGCTGAATATTGCACGGCGGATGCGATGGGCGCGGCGCATGGAAGAGCGGTTCGGCACGCCGTATCTCCATTTTTCAAATCTGTACGAATGGTACGGCGTCGATGGGATTCGTGACTTTTATCTGACGATTGCGGATGCGCTCGGACGCAGGGAAGCGGCGGAGCATGTTCTCGCGGCCGAGGAGCGGCGTGTGACGCCGGAGCTGAGGGAGCTGCGGGCGTATCTTGGAAAGTTCCGGTACGGTCTCGTGAGCGCGTCGTTCAGTAAAATTCCGGAGTTGATTCAAATCTATGAGCGCGAATACAATATGAAGCTGGACTTTGTTGCGCTGCTCCTGCCGCCTGATTATGAGCGGACGCGGGGGCTGGAGACGGGGGCGGCGGAGCGGATGCATGAGAAGATCCGCTCCACGATCCGCGAGACTGCGCCGCATATTTCCCTCTATGTGTCCCCTGATGAAGGGGCGCTTGCACAGCTCGCTGCAGGGGTTGATGCGCTGGTTGGGAGCGGGGCGCAGCGGTGCGAGCATTTTGGGACGCCGTGGATTCCTGCAATGTACGATCGGCGTGCCTTTTCGATGGAGGATTATCGGGATGTGCTCGCGGGGCTTGCGCGTGCGGTGGAACGGCGGCGCGGAAAGCGGCATTTGCTCCTCTCGCGGCTCAGGTACAGCGCGGCGCACTATCCGATGACGGACGAGCCGAATGCGCTCGCCTCGCGCGAGATGTGGGACAGGATGTGGAGGATGAGGCAGTGAAACCGGGGGAGAGCTGCAGGCTGTTCGGTGCGTACCGTGCATGTATCGGGATTCGCGATGCCGTGATCCTCTTTCACTCCGTCGTGGGGTGCAATGCTGGGACCCTGCTGCTGCATCTGGCGCAGCACCCCGCGGATGTGCGGCAGGCGTGCACGGTCATGTATGAGTCGGACGTCCTCTACGGCGGCACGGAGACGCTGCGAGACGGGCTGCGACATGTCGCGCAGCTCTATCCCGATCCGCAGGCAATCATCGTTATCAGCGGCTGTGTGCCGAATCTCATCGGTGACGATATGGCGGCGGCGATCGCGGACGCGGGGCTCGCCGTGCCCGTCCTGCACGTAATGGGCGCGGGCACGGTCGGCACGATGGGGGACGGCTACGAGGCGGGACTGCGGGCGCTCGGCGCATATATGCGCCCGGGGGAGATCGTTCCAAAATCGTGCAATATCCTCGGAATCTCTTATGACGATCCGTGTGCCGAGGGGGACATTGCGGCGCTTCGAGAGATGCTCGCGCCGCACGTCCGGGTGCAGTCCGTGCTCAGCTGCGGCACATTTGAGGAAATGCGGGACGCACCGCGCGCCGCGCTCAATATCGTGCTCGGCGGCGGGGGACGCGAGCTCGCGGCGTATATGCAGGAGCAGTTCGGTACGCCCTATATCGTGGCAGACTATCCCTACGGTATTCACGGCATGACGGCGTTCATTGAGCGCGTGGCGGACGCGCTCGGCATCGCGGAGACAGATGCGTGGACAGCGCCGTTTGTCCGGGCGGCGGAGGAGATCGTTCGCCGTGCCGCAGAGCCTCTGCGGTATCTCTATGGAACGCCCGCCGTTGTGCTCGTTGACTCCGTGCACATGGCGGGGCTTTGTACGTTCCTTGCGGAGGAGCTGGGCATGGAGGTCGCCCTTTCGAGCGACGGGCGCGGCGATATGCGGGAAGTGTACGATGCGGCGCGGGCGTCCGACGCGGTCGTCGTATTTGGAAGTTCCTATGAGAAGGAGCTCTGCACGGACGGGGGACGTGTCCTTGTGCGCATCTCCTACCCCGTCTTTGACCGGTTGCAGCTCGTGCCGCACGGATATTTGGGCGCGGAAGGGCTTGCGCATCTCATTGAGGAGATCGTCAGCGCCGTTCTGCAGCATGAGTACAGCCCAACGGAATACGGAGAGGTTCGCGTGCGCTGAATTTATTTTTGCAGAAAAAAAGACGTGACGCATCGGTATGGATGCAGCACGCCTTTTTAGGTTAGGATGCTTACGCCTCTGCGCGCGTCGTTTGGAACTGGGAGACAACGAACCCGACGAGTGCGCCGACGATCGCGGGGCAGACCCAGCCCATCGTGATGTCGTAGAACGGCAGATGCGCTGCGAGCAGCGCGTCGAGCGCCGTGCTGCTGATGCCTGCGACGCGCAGACCGTCGATGACGGAGAAGACGAGCGTGAATCCGACGGCGTATTGGTAGATCGCCTTGTGCCGCCCGGTATAGAAGTCAAACAGTGAGATGATGACAAAGACGATGACGAGCGGATAGATGGCAATGAGGAAGGGGATCGTGATGGCGATGATCTGCGTCAGACCGATGTTCGAGATCGCAAAGCTGACGAGGTTGAAGAGGAGGAGCAGACGTTCATAGGTGATGCGTCCGTCAAAGAGTCGATTGAAGTACATCGCTGCGCTCGAATTGATGCCGCAGGTGGTCGTCAGACAAGCGAGGCCGATGATGACGGCGAGGAGCAGATTGCCGCCCGTACCGAAGAAGATGCCGACGGCATTAGACAGCAGCTGACCGCCGTTCTCCGAGTGACCGAGGACGGCGGTGCTCGTCGCACCGAGGTAGGCGAGTGAGCCGTAGACAGCAGTCATGAGGATGACTGTCATGAGACCTGAGCACAGGCACGTCAGTCCGATGGCATGGCTGTCGGTGACCCCGCGCAGCCGGATGGCATTCGCTACGAGTGCGCCGATGCCGATGGAGGCGAGCAGATCCATGGTCTGATAGCCGTCCTGAAAGCCCTGCGCGAACGGCGCATCAATATAATTGCCTGTTGCAGGAAGAATGTCGCCGAGCGGCATTTGGAATGCGCGGACGAATAGGATCAGGAGGACGATGAGGAGTGCGGGCGTGAGGATTTTGCCGACACGGTCGACGATCTTGCTCGGCGTCAACGCGAGATAATGCGCCGCCGAGAAAAAGATCGCCGTATAGATGAGCTGGCCGAGCGCGATGTTGTCCGCGCTGAGGAAGGGACGAATGCCGATTTCAAATGAAACCGCGCCCGAACGCGGCATCGCAAAGAGCGGTCCGATGATGAGATAGAGAAGGACGAGGAGTGCGGCAGCGAACCACGGCGAGGTGCGTTTGCGAAAGAGGGGGGCATAGTCGCCGCCGCAGAGTGCGATCGCCGTGATGCCGAGCAGCGGCAGACCGATGCCCGTTGTCATGAATCCGAGCATCGCAACGAACGTATTCTCGCCGGCGGCCTGACCAAGTACAGGCGCGAAGATGAGATTGCCCGCACCGAAGTAGATCGAGAACATCATCAATCCGAACGTAATCAGATCTTTTTTTGTCAGAGGGTGTATACTGAGTCCCCTCATAGAACATTTCTCCTTTGTATGTGAAGTGTGCGTCTTCGCCGATACCATGCGGCAAAAAAGCAGGTAAACTGCATTATTGCAGACTTGGCGCCTCATGTCAAATCAATCTGCAACATTATGGCAGTATTTTCAAAAAATATTTTCTTTCCGGCGCAAAAACCTGTCGGTTCATACCGTATTTTTATGGAGGGAACGCGCAAATATAGATGCGGTGTATTTTGGGGTTGACAGGGGCGGGGATTGTGGCTATAATAACCCATGTCGCGTATCGCGGCGTGAAGCATCATGCGGAAGTAGCTCAGTGGTAGAGCACCACCTTGCCAAGGTGGGGGTCGCGAGTTCGAGCCTCGTTTTCCGCTCCATGATTCGGCGACATAGCCAAGTGGTAAGGCCGAGGTCTGCAAAACCTTTATCCCCAGTTCGATTCTGGGTGTCGCCTCCAATATGAAACGCGGTCCGGAAGAGTTCTTCCGGACTTTTTTACTATCTGTGTTAGGGTGAACGAAACGAATGTCCACAGGTCGCTATAAGATACTCGTCTACGGCTGCCAAATGAATATTGCCGATGCTGAACGCATGGAGGGGCAGCTCCAATCGGTCGGCTACACGCGGACGGAGGAGACGGCGGATGCCGATGTGATCCTCATCAACACCTGCTGCGTGCGCGAGTCGGCGGAGGACAAGGTCTACGGCAAAATCGGCGAGATCAAAAAGCTCAAGGAGCGCAATCCGTACCTCATCTTCGGCATTGCAGGCTGCATGGCGCAAAAAGAGGGCGACAACCTTATGCAGCGTGCACCGCACATTGATTTTGTGCTCGGCACGGGCAAGGTGCAGGAGCTGACGCGCATCATCGCGGAGATCCGCGCGGAGCACTCGCCCGTCGTCGATACGGTCATCGGTAATACGATCGCGGAGAATCTGCCCATCGCGCGCGGGGGAAAATTCTCGGCATGGGTGCCGATCATGTACGGATGCAATAATTTCTGCACGTTCTGCATCGTTCCCTATGTGCGCGGGCGCGAGCGCAGCCGCACGCCTGAGGACGTGGTGGCGGAGGTGCGCCGCGCGGTCGCGGAGGGATATACCGAGGTGACGCTCCTCGGGCAGAATGTCAATTCGTATGGAAAGGATCACAAGGCGGCGGATTTCGCCGACCTCCTCCGGATGGTGGACGAGGTAGAGGGCATCCGCCGCGTGCGGTTTATGACCTCGCACCCGAAGGACATCAGCGATAAGCTCATCGACACCATTAGAAACGGACGGCATCTCTGCGAGCACATCCACCTCCCTGTGCAGTACGGCAGCAACCGCATTCTCAAGGCGATGAACCGCGTCTACACAGTGGAGTCCTACCGCGAGCGCGTTCGCCGCGTGCGCGAGGCGCTGCCCGAGGCGAGCCTGACGACCGATCTCATCGTGGGGTTCCCGGGGGAGACGGAGGAGGACTTCGCCGCGACGCTCGATTTCCTCCGCGAGATCCGCTATGACTCGGCGTATACCTTCCTCTACTCGAAGCGCTCCGGTACGCCCGCCGCGCGCATGGAGGATCAGGTGCCGGACGATGTGAAGCACGCGCGCCTGAATCTCCTCATGGAGGAGCAAAATAAGATCAGCCGCGACATTAACGAAAAACTCGCGGGCACGGAGCTGGAGGTTATGGTGGAGGGCGAGAGCAAGAACGATCCCGCCGTGTGGAGCGGGCGCACGCGCACGAACAAGATCGTGCTCTTTCCGCATGGGACGGAGCAGGCGGGCGACTTCGTCCATGTCCGCATCGACCGCGCTCAAACGTGGGTGTTGAAGGGCGAAATCTGTTGACCTCGCCGTAATATGCACATAGAATATATAGTACGGTTCGATGTGCGGTGTCGTACCGTCTCTGTGTGGAATGCACAAATCATGCGTGCCGAACCTCGCGGTCAGTCGCAACAAACGATGCGCGTGTTACATTGAAAACTATTATTAACATATAAGGAGGATCGCCGTGGAGCCACAGAATATCACACCGATGATGCAGCAATATCTCTCTGCAAAGAAGGCGCATCCGGGCGAACTGCTCTTTTTCCGCCTCGGCGATTTCTACGAAATGTTCTTCGACGACGCAAAGATTGCGGCAAAGGAACTCGGGCTGACGCTCACGAGCCGCAGCGGCGACCTCGACAAGAACCCCATGTGCGGCGTCCCTTATCACGCCGCGGACAGCTACATCGCGCGGCTCGTGGCAAAGGGATTCAAGGTCGCCATCGCCGAGCAGATCGGCGATCCGAAGGCAAAGGGGCTGACCCCGCGCGAGGTGGTCAAGGTCGTAACGCCCGGCACCGCTCTCCTCGGCGAGGAGCTCAAGGACGCTGCCAACGTCTACATCGTCCTTATCCATGAGACGGCACCGGGGTGCTATGCACTCGCGGGGGCGGACATCTCGACGGGCGAGTGCTTCTACGCTGCCTATACGGGGGACGCCGCCGTGCAGCAGATACAGGACGAGCTGTACCGGCGGACGGCGGCGGAGCTTCTCTTTACCGAACCGCTATCCGTCGCGGACGATGTGCGCACCTTTGCCGTACAGAGGCTGCCGCACTGTGCAATTACCGTTGTTGCACCGGACGCCGATGACGAACTGCTTGCGCGCCATTTCCCGCCCGAGGAGATTCCCGCGGACGCGGGCGCGCGCACGGCGATTGCCGCGCTCCTGCGCTATCTGCACGCGACGGTGATGGCGGATCTCTCGCAGATCAACCGCCTCTCGTTCCTCGATGCGGCGGCGGGAATGCAGCTCGACACCTACACACTGCGCAACCTCGAAATCACGCGCAGTCTGCGCGACGGCGGCAAGAAGCATACGCTCTTCGACGTACTCGACTTCACGCGCACGCCGATGGGGACGCGTCTCTTAAAGTCGTGGCTCGAGCACCCGCTGCTCGCACCGCACCGCATCGATGCGCGTCTCGACGCGGTGGCGGAGCTCGTGAGCGCGTCGTCCCTGCGCGCCAAACTGCGGGAGCTCCTGCGCTCGATCTACGACTTTGAGCGCCTGCTCACGCGCATCGAAACGCAGGCCGCGAATGCGCGCGACCTCGTCGCCCTGCGCGTGTCGCTCGCGGCGCTCCCGGGCGTGCGTGCGGCGCTCTCGGGGGCAAAGAGCCGCCTGCTGACGCGTGCGGCAGAGGGGATAGAGACCTTTGACGACCTGCGTGAACTGCTTATGGCGGCGATCGTCGACGAGCCGGGACTCTCCGTGCGCGACGGCGGCATTATCCGCATGGGATACAGTGACGAGCTTGACGAGCTGCATCGCTTTTCACACGACAGCAAGTCGCTCCTGCAGGAGATGGAGGAGCGCGAGCGGGATCGCACGGGCATCAAGACGCTTAAAATCGGCTACAACAAGGTGTTCGGCTACTACATCGAGGTGCGCCACAGCGGCAGCGACCGCGTACCTGCGGACTACATTCGGAAACAAACCCTCGCGAATGCGGAGCGGTTCATCACCGAGGAACTCAAAGAGTTCGAGACGAAGATCCTCAGCGCGCAGGAGAAGATCGTTGCGCTCGAGTACAGCCTTTTCGCAGAGCTGCGCGATCGGGTCAAGGAGCGGCTTGTTCCCATTCAGAACGTCGCCCGCATGATCGCGCGCGTGGACGTCCTTCAAAGCATGGCGGAGGCGGCGGCATCGTACCGCTATGTGCGCCCCGTGATCCGCCCCGCATCGGACGGCGAGATCATCATCAAGGACGGGCGGCACCCCCTCGTGGAGCGTCTGCTCGAACGCGATCTCTTCGTGCCGAACGACACGCACCTCAGTCACGGCGGGACGGAGACGATGCTCATCACGGGGCCGAACATGGCGGGCAAATCCACCTACATGCGGCAGGTCGCGCTCCTCACGCTCATGGCACAGGTCGGCAGCTTTGTCCCCGCACGGTCGGCGGAGATCGCGCCCGTCGACCGCATCTTTACGCGCATCGGGGCGAGCGACGACCTCGTGAGCGGGCAGAGCACGTTCATGGTCGAGATGAACGAGGTCGCGCAGATTCTGCGCGAGGCGACGCGGGACAGCCTCGTCATTCTCGACGAGATCGGGCGCGGCACGAGCACATTCGACGGCATGAGCATCGCGCGTGCCGTCGTGGAGCACATCGACACGCGCATCCATGCAAAGACGCTCTTTGCAACGCATTACCACGAGCTGACCGAGATGGCAAATGAGCGCATCCGCAACTACTGCATCGCCGTGAGGGAAAAGGGGCGCGGCGTCGTGTTCCTGCGCCGCATCGTCGCGGGCGCGGCAGACAAATCATACGGCATCCACGTCGCACGGCTCGCGGGACTCCCACCAAAGGTCACGGAGCGCGCTGAGGAGATTCTGGGCACGCTTGAGGCGTGCGCCGTCACGCAGCGCGCCGCAGCCGCGGCGGGGCAGCCGGAGACGGATACGCCGACAGTACCCGAGGAGCCGGGCATGGCGTCCCTTTTTGCGGGCGGTACGCTCGAGGAGCTGCGCGGGCTAGACGTGATGACCATGACGCCGCTCGAAGCGATGAACACGCTCTATCGTCTGCAGGAGCAGGCACGGAAGGAGGCGGGAGAGAGATGACACGGATTCATGTCCTCGACGATACGACCATCAACAAGATCGCGGCGGGTGAGGTCGTCGAGCGTCCCGCCTCCGTGGTGAAAGAACTCGTGGAGAACGCCATCGACGCGGGCGCGACCGCCATAGAGATAGAGATCATGGGCGGCGGCACGAGCTTTATCCGCGTCACGGACAACGGGCGCGGCATGGAACGCCCCGATGCCGAGACCGCGATCCTGCGCCATGCGACGAGCAAGATTTCGACCGTCGCGGATTTGCAGACCGTCGGCACGCTCGGATTTCGCGGCGAAGCGCTTCCGACGATCGCGTCCGTGTCGCGCTTTTCCCTCATTACACGCACGGCGGATGCCGACCTCGGGACGCGCGTCGAGATCCTTGGCGGCAAGACGACCGAGATCGAGGATGCGGGCTGCGACGTCGGGACGACCGTGCGCGTGGAGGATCTGTTCTTTAACACACCCGCGCGGAAAAAATTTCTCAAGATGGATCGCACGGAAGCGGGCAAAATCAGCGACTATGTGATCATGCTCGCACTCTCGCGTCCCGACATCGCGTTCCGGTTCGTCAACAACAACCGCCTCACACTCATGACGGCGGGCGACGACAGCCTGCGCCGCGCGATCGAGAGCATCTACGGCGGTGACGCCGCGGGGGCACTCATCCCGCTCGATTTTACGGACGAGACGGGGGACATCCGCATCACGGGCTATATCTCGAAACCCTCCATGATCCGCAGCAGCCGCGCGTGGCAGACCTACATCGTCAATGGGCGCACGATCCAAAACCGCGCGATCGCCAAGGCAATCGACAACGTATACCGTGCCCTCGTGCCGAAGATGGGCTTCCCGCTTGCCGTGCTGCGCATCGAGGTGCCGCAGCGCACGATTGACGTGAACGTGCACCCGCAGAAAACGGAGATGAAATTCGAGGACGAGGGGCGCATCTTTAAGGCGGTCTACAAGACCGTCGAGGGCGCCGTGCGCGGTGCGGCGGGCGAAACGGCATCGATTGCCGCCGCCGTCGAAAAGCCGAAATTTCACTATGAATCCATGCCGCTACGGATGCCCGCCACACCGCCCCCTGCGTCCGTACCGCACACTTACGCACCGACCGCGATGCCCGCGCAGACCGTTCACGAGGCGGCACAGCGCGCGGCGAGCGCTGACCTGCGCAGCGTACAGGATATTGTCGGCAGAGCGCGCAGTGAGGAACGTGCCGCGCTGATGGCGGAGGAATCCCCGGGCGCGTACCGCGCGGAACCTGCGCCCGCGGGGACGATCGAGAGCGGGCTCATCCCCATCGGACAGGTCGATCTCACCTACATCGTTGCGCAGAGCACACGCGCACTCTACATCATCGACCAGCACGCCGCGCACGAGCGCATCCTCTTTGACCGGTTTTGTGCGCTTGCGGAGGGGATTCCCTCGCAGCAGATGCTCGTGCACGCGATTCTCTCCTTTGACGCGCGCGAGACGCAATATATTGAAGAGAACGCGGAGCTCTTTTCCCGGCTCGGCTTTCGGATGGAACCTGCGGGCGATCGCGCGTACCGCCTGACCGAGTCGCCCGCCGACGTGCCGACGGACGAGGCGGAGGACGTCATTCGAGAGATCCTTGTCTCCCTCGGCGAGCTGCACGCCGCGACACCCGCTCAGCTTAGGCAGGCGGGACTTGCGACCATGGCGTGCCGCGCCGCGATCAAGGCGGGCGAGGAGCTGAGTTTTCGCCAAATGGAGATTTTGCTCGAAGAACTCCGCACGACGCCGTTCCCCTTCACCTGCCCGCACGGACGCCCGACGATCCTCACATTCGATACGACCGACCTCGCGAAGATGTTCAAACGCACGGGGTTCAACCTATGACGGCGCACGTCGACGCCGTTGTGACGACCGTGCGGCGGGGATATCGATATACCGAGGCGAATCGGCGGCTCGCGGCGGAGACGGCGGAGCAGCTCGGCATCCCAAACGTGCCGCGCGGGAGCGACTCGCTCGGTGATCTGCGCGCCCGCTACGGCGTCGGAAACGTCCTCGTCGCGCGAAACGGGCGGCTCACCCTCGACACCGCGTCGGGGGAATTATTTTTTCATCCCGGGATGTCGCATCTGCGCATCAAGAACCTCGTGCGCGGGCAGGGAGATCACCTCGTCGACGCGCTTGACCTGCGCGCGGGGATGCATGTGCTCGACTGCACGCTCGGCACGGGCGCGGATGCTATTGTAGAGAGCTATGCCGTCGGCGAGACGGGGCGCGTCACCGCACTCGAATCGAGTCCCCTCATCGCCGCCGTCATCGGCGACGGACTCGCCCACGCCACCGGGGACAACTATGACATGCACGCCGCTATGCGCCGTATCACCGTCCACGCCGCAGATGCACTGACCTATCTGAGGGAACAGCAGGACAATAGTTATGACGTCGTTTACTTCGACCCCATGTTCCGCCGCCCCCTGCATGAGAGCGCGGGCATGAACGCCCTGCGCGCGCGTGCCGACATGCGCGCCCTCGCACCCGAAACCGTCGTCGAGGCGCGCCGCGTCGCGCGCCGCCGTGTCGTTATGAAGGAGCGTAGGGAGAGCGGAGAGTTTGAGCGGCTGGGATTTTTTGAAGTTGTGGGAGGGAAGTATAGCCGAGTTTCCTACGGCGTAATGAAGTGACAGCTTCTAGCTATGCATCTATACACACAAGAGAGATAATTCCGCTCACTTCGATCAAGGGGTTCCTAGAGGAAGTGACTCTATATAAAGGGGGATCTTATGGATTTTCAGCGGATTTTAGCTGTTGGTGATATTCATGGCGATATACAGCGGCTGCGTGAGCTGTGGAAGAAAATAGATTTTGATGATACGCGGGATTTGCTTGTTTTTCTAGGAGACTATATTGACCGCGGTCCAAAACCCCTTGATGTACTGACCTTCGTGCAAAGGCTTACCGAACGTTATGAGAATGTCTATGCATTGCTTGGTAATCACGAAGCGATGATGCTGCACTATTTGACTCAGAATGGGCGAGACGGATTTGATCCGACAGATATATGGCTTTCAAATGGTGGGGGAACGACCTATCACCAACTCCGTACGATGCGGGAAGAGCCTGCAGAACAACTCATCCAATTTGTGAAATCACTTCCTCTCTATTTTCGTACCTTCTATGAAGAACAGCGCATCCTCTTTGTCCATGCGGGCATTAATCCTGCGCAGAAAAAACAGAGGACCCGCGATCTCCTCTGGATACGCGATTCGTTTTATGAAAACTACCGCGGCAAAGAGCTTGTCGTCGTCGGACATACTCCCACACAGTCCATGCCGCACGGCGGTAATGTGCCGCTTTTTCTCCCCAATAATATCATCGCCTGCGACACGGGGAGCTTTCTCCCCGGCGGACGCATCAGCTGTGTCGATGTCCGGCGGTATCTCAATCTCTGCGCACGCGGGGAAGCACCGTCCGCCGAGGAACTTGCTTCTTGTTATGTGCAGAGCAGTATGCTCAGAGTTGTAAGATAAAAACACAGGAAAAACGGCCGTACGAATGCATTTTGTGCTTTCGTACGGCCGTTTTTTGCGATCCCACTAATCCCGCAGCAGCATGAGATGTTCGGCGGGGAGGCGGAACGGGACGATGACGCCGAGGCTCAGCGGGTGCTCCGCCCAAATGGGTTTGTCCACTTCCCAGCGGATGCTCTTCATGTCCGAGGCGAATCGGAGCATGACGATGTAGGAGAATGTGCTCTCGATGATCTCGGTGACGGCGGCGGGGAATGTGTTCTCCGCGCCGGTTTCGGCGATGCTCATATGGTGCGCGCGGATGGCGACGGATCGGATGTCCTCTAGGTGATCTGCGGCCTCCTGCGGTACGGCGAGCGTGATGCCCCAGTCGGTCGCCGTGACGTGCGTTTCGTCCACGCGGCGGGCGGCAGAGATGTTCTTGCAGCCCGTGAGCGTGGTCGCGGCACGCGTGCTCGGATTCCGAAAGAGTTCGTGTTTGTCCATCGGTGGCGTAAGTTGTCCGCGGTCGACGGTTGCGATCTCGCGTGCGATGCGGAATGCCTCGTCACGGTCGTGGGTGACGAGGATTGCCGAGATGTCCTGCATGGCGAGGATCTCGCGCAGTGCCGTTTCGATCTGCCACTTGAGATGGGTGTCGAGAGCGGAGAGCGGCTCATCGAGGAGCAGCACGTCCGCGCCGCGTGCGAGAATGCGTGCAAAGGCGACGCGCTGCTGCTGTCCGCCCGAGAGCCCCGCAGGATAGGCATGCTCCAGCCCGTCGAGGGAGAAGCGTGCGACGTTTTCGGCAAAGACGCGCTCCTTTTCTTCCCGCGAACCATCGAGTGCGAAGATGATGTTCTCCCGCACGGTCATGTTCGGAAAGAGGGCGTAGTTCTGAAAGAGGTAGCCGACGCTGCGTGCCTGCGGCGGGAGGTTGATGTCCTTCGCACTGTCGTAGAGAGTGCGTCCGTTGAGCACGATCTGTCCGCGATCGGGCCGCTCGAGCCCCGCGATGCACTTGAGCGTCATGC
This sequence comes from Selenomonas sp. FOBRC9, assembly GCF_000287655.1. Lineage (NCBI taxonomy): Bacteria > Bacillati > Bacillota > Negativicutes > Selenomonadales > Selenomonadaceae > Selenomonas > Selenomonas sp. FOBRC9. Next base: position 7,286 of record NZ_ALJR01000003.1, on the reverse strand, counting down.
TCTTGCCGCTGCCCGATGCGCCGAGGAGGACGAGGGTCGTGTCCGTGAGGGTAAAGTCCGCTGCAAGCGTGAAGTCACGCAGGCGTTTTTCGATGTTGACGATCAGCTCCATCAGCGCACCTCGCTCTTGAGATAGAGGTTCATGGCGCCGATAAAGACGAGTGAAAAGAGCGAGATGACGATCGCCCAGCGAAACGCGAGGTCGTAGTCGTTTGCCTGCACCGCCGCGTAGATCGCGGTCGACATCGTCTGCGTGTGCCGCGGGATGTTGCCGGCGAACATGATGGTCGCGCCGAACTCGCCGAGCGCACGGGCAAACGAGAGGACAAGCCCCGCGAGGATGCCGTGGCGCGCGTTCGGCAGGACGATGCGCCAAAAGATGCGCCAATTGCTGGCGCTGAGCGTTTGTGCCGCGTGGATCATGTTCCGGTCGATCGCTTCGAACGCGCCGCGCGCCGTGCGGTACATGAGCGGCAGGCTCACGATGACCGCCGCGATGACCGCCGCGCGCCATGTAAAGACGAGCGGCAAGTCAAGCGAGAGGAGGAAACTCCCGATGGCGCTGCGCTTTCCGAGAAAGAGCAGGAGGAAGAATCCGACGACGGTCGGCGGCAGGACGAGCGGGAGCGTGATGATCGCGTCGGCGGCGGTGCTCACAAAGCGGCTGCGAATCTGCAGAACGCCCCATGCGAGCGCGATGCCGACGAAGAATGTGATCACGGTCGCAAGTCCCGAGACCTGAAGCGATATGATGAGCGGTGAGAGCGTTTCGTCCGTCATTATTTCACGGTAAAGCCGTATTTCTTAAAGACTTCCTTCGCTGCATCCGATTGAATGAATGTGAGGAATTCTTTCGCGGCTTCCATATGCGGCGCATCCTTGAGGACGGCGGCAGGGTAGACGATGGGCTTATGCGTGTCGGCGGGGGCGACGGCGGCGACCTTTACCTTATCGGAGACGGCTGCATCCGTTGCGTAGACGACGCCGCAGTCCGCGTCGCCCGTCTCGACCCATGCGAGCACCTGACGGACGTCGGAGCCGTAGACGGCACGCTCTTTGACCTGATCGAGGATGCCGAGCTTCGTAAAGACCTCTTCGCTGTACTGTCCGACGGGGACGCCCTTCGGCTCGCCGAGCGCGATGTGCTTGACCGCGGGATCGAGCACTGCCTTAAAGTCGGGCAGGTTCAGCTTGCTGTCCTTCGCCGTGATGAGGACGACGTCGTTGATGAGGAGGTCGACGCGCGTGCCGCCCTCGAGGAGCTTCTTCTCATCGAGCGCGTTCATCTGCTTTTGTGCGGCGGAGACGAATACGTCGGCGGCGCCGCCGTTTTCGATCGCCTGCTGGAGGGCGCCGCTGCTGCCGAAGTTATAGACGAGCTTCACGTTCGCGTGATCTTTCTCGTACATCGTGGCGAGTTCCTTCATCGCGTCCGTGAGGCTCGCCGCGGCTGAGACCTGCAGCTCGACGTTTTCGGCGGCCTTTTTCGGCGCGTCGGCCGCCTTGTCGCCGCCGCAGCCTGCGGCGAGCAGTGCCGTCGAAGCGACGGCGACGGTCAGCATTTTCTTGATGTTCAGTTTCATTTGGTATGCTCCTTTACAAAAATAGGCAGGCATGGCGGTTTCCCCCCATACCCCGTGACGCGCGTGCGTCAGGCAGGCGCTCGTAGCCGTGCCGTAGAGCCGTCCTGCTCGGAGTTCCCCGTGGGGACTGTGGTCAGCGGATGAATGTGCCGCTCTTGCCGCCGGACTTGCGTTCGAGGCGGATGTCCGTGATCTCCATGCGCTTGTCGATCGCCTTGCACATGTCGTAGACGGTCAGCAGCGCGACGCTGACGGCGTGCAGGGCTTCCATCTCGACGCCCGTTTCGCCCGTGACCTTGACGGTCGCGGCGGCGCGGACGATCGGCTGCGGATCGCGCGTGAGCGTGAAGTCGACGGTGCATTTCGAGATGGGCAGCGGGTGGCAGAGCGGGATCGTGTCCGATGTGTGCTTTGCCGCCATGATGCCCGCGATGCGCGCGACGCCGAGGACGTCGCCCTTTGCCGCCGTGCCGTCCTCGATGGCGGCGTAGACCGCCTCGCTCACGCGGATGATGCCCGTCGCGAGGGCTTCGCGGTGCGTCGTTTCCTTGCCGCTCACGTCGACCATGACGGCGGCGCCGTGCTCGTCGAAATGCGTTAGATTCGGCATGATGCTCCTCCTTTCCGTTCTAATGTGTTCATCATATCCTAGTGGTGGGAGAAAATCAATGCCTTTTGTCACTTTCATGGAAAAGAAACACTGTGAGAGCCCGCTCAGAGGCAAAATTATTCTAGTTATTTTGCACGGTTGCTGTGAAAAAAGTCATAGAGAAAATTTATTTGATGTGCTATAATCAATAAAAAGAATGTATAAGTGAGAATGAGTTTTAACTAGATATTAATTTGAAACGAGTCGCTCTAGATTCGTTCGAACTGTGTATTATATTGCGGCATTTGTGCGAATAGGGGCGCGCGGATGCCGGCACCGACGGAACGGGGGGAGACTATGCGTGAGGTGCGTGTGCAGGATGCGGTCGGTATGACGCTTTGCCATGACATTACCGAGATTGTGCGCGGCAGGACGAAGGGCGCGCGGTTCCGCAAGGGCGATGTGATCCGGCTGGACGACATTCCCGTGCTCCTGCGGCTGGGCAAGGAGCATCTCTATGTGTGGGAAGAGAACGAGCGGATGCTGCACGAGAACGATGCGGCGGCGATCCTGCGCGATCTTTGTCAAAACGAGCACATGACGGCGAGCGAGCCGAAAGAGGGCAAGATCGAGCTGAAGGCGACGGTCGACGGCGTTTTTGAGCTCGACGAGGAGCGTCTTGACGCGGTGAACGACATCGACGACGTGATGATCGCGACGATCGCGCAGCATTACCCGGTGAAGGCGGGGGCAAAGCTCGCAGGGATGCGCGTCATCCCTCTTGTGATTGAAAAAGGAATTATGGAACAGGTACGCGTTGCGGCGGGCAATGAGCCGCTGCTGCGCCTTTTGCCATACAGAAAAATGAAAGTCGGCGTCGTGACGACAGGCTCCGAGGTGTTCCATGGGCGCATCAAGGATACGTTTACGCCCGTGCTTGACAGTAAGCTGCGCGCGTTCGGGCTGCGTGTGGACGAGCACCGTCTCTCGGACGACGGAACGGAGCACACGCGCGCGGCGATCGCGGAGCTGCTCGACATGGGGATGGACATGGTGCTCTGCACGGGCGGCATGAGCGTCGATCCCGACGACCGCACGCCCGCCGCGATCAAGGCGACGGGCGCGCGCATCGTGACCTACGGCGCACCCGTACTCCCGGGCGCGATGTTCATGCTCTCGTATTATGAAAAAGAGGGGCGGCAGGTGCCCATCATGGGACTGCCGGGCTGCGTGATGTACTCGCCCGCGACCATCTTTGACATCGTACTGCCGCGCGTTGTGGCAGGGAGCGAGTGGACGCGGCGTCAGATTCGCCGGCTCGGCATCGGCGGGCTGTGCATGGAGTGCAAGGTCTGTCACTATCCCGTCTGTCCGTTTGGAAAGTAGGCGCTGCAATGGAACTTTTGGAACTCGAGCACGCCGTTGAGGTGCTGCTCTCGTATGTAAAGACACCGCAGACCGAGCGTGTGCCGCTCATGGAGGCGGCGGGACGCACGGCGGCGGAGGACGTCTATGCGGCGATCTCCAATCCGCCGTTCGACCGCTCGCCGCTCGACGGCTATACCTTTGCCGCGGCGTGCGTCGCGGGGGCGACGGCGGAGCGCCCTGTGCGTCTGCGCGTCGTGGGCGAGGAGTGTGCGGGCGAGTTCTACGCGGGCACGGTCGGTGCGGGCGAGACTGTCCGCATCATGACGGGCGGCGCGATTCCTGCGGGCTGTGACTGCGTGATCCGACAGGAGGATGTAACGGAGGACGGGGACGCGATTCTCGTGCCGTTCCCCCTGCGCGCGCATGAGAATTACTGCGACGCGGGCGAGGATGTGCGCGCAGGCACGCATATTATTCGGAAGGGACAGACGCTCCGCGCGGCGGATCTCGCGGTGCTCGCAAGCCAAGGGCATACGGAGGCGGCGGTCTATCGCCGTCCGCGTGTGGCGGTGGCGAGCACGGGCGACGAGCTCCTGCCGCCGGGAGAAGCACTGCGCCCCGGGAAAATTTACAACAGCAATCTCTTCCTCATCGCGGCGCGGCTGAAGGAACTCGGGCTCGATCCGGTCGTGCTCGGCATCCTGCCAGACGACGTGGAGGAGGCGGCGCGCGAAATCGCGGCGCACGCGGAGGGGATCGATCTGTTCCTCACGACGGGGGGCGTCTCCGTCGGCAAGAAGGACATCATGCACGGTGTCGTGCCGGCGATGGGGGCGGAGCGCATCTTTTGGCGGGTCAATATGAAACCGGGCGCGCCCGCGATCGCCTACACGCGCGGGGATATGCTCGGCATCGCGCTCTCGGGCAACCCGTTCGCGGCATACGCGACGTTCGAGCTGCTCGCGCGTCCCGTACTCGCGCGGATGCAGGGGTGCGACGAGGTGCAGCTGCGCCGCACGCGGGCAAAACTCGCCGACGCGTTCCCGAAGGAATGCCTCGGACGCAGATTTCTGCGCGCGCGCATGGGAGACGACGGACTTGTCTATTTGCCCGACCAGTATGAGTCGGGCACACTCTACTCTGCGGCGAGCTGCGACGCGTTCGTCGACGTGCCGGAGGGAACACCGCCGCTCGCCGTCGGGACGACGGTGGACGTCGTGCTCCTTTGAGCTTAGATATAGGGGATTATTATGCGGGATCAATTTGAACGCAAAATTGAATATCTGCGCATCTCCGTGACGGACTGCTGCAATCTGCGCTGCCGCTACTGTATGCCCGCGCACGGGGTGAAAAAACTCGCGCATGAGGACATCCTCTCCTACGAGGAGATTCTGCGCGACGTGCGCGCGCTCGCGGCGCTCGGCATCCGCAAGGTGCGCCTGACGGGCGGTGAACCGCTTGTGCGGCGCGACATTGTGACGCTCGTGCGGGGCTTAAAGGAAATCCCCGGCATCGAGACGGTCGCGGTGACGACGAACGGCGTGCTCCTCGGCACGATGCTGGACGACCTCGTCGCGGCGGGTCTCGACGCGGTGAACCTCAGTCTCGACACACTCGACGGGGAGAAGTTCTTCTCCATTACGCGGCGTCCGCTGTTCGGCAGTGTGATGGAATCGCTCGAACGGCTCGCGGCGGAGCGGCGCATTACGGTGAAACTCAACTGCGTGCCGATCGCGGGCGTCAACGACGACGAGATCCCCGCGCTCGCGGCGATTGCGCGCGACCACGCGGTGAGCGTCCGCTTCATCGAGCTGATGCCGATCGGCTGTGCGCGTACGGCGGGCTACCGCGGCGTGCCGATGGACGAGGTGCGGGCGCGGTTGAGATCCGCGTTCGGCGCGCTCCTCCCCGTGGGAGACGGCGCACACGGCGCGCACGCCGTGCCGACGGGACCCGCCGCCTATGTGCGTCCCGCGGGATTTGCGGGGAGCATCGGCTTCATCGACGCGATGGAGCATAAATTTTGCAGTACGTGCAACCGCGTGCGGCTGACGGCGGAGGGATTCCTAAAGCTCTGCCTTTACAGCAGCGCGGGGCTGGACACCCGCGCGCTCCTGCGCGGCGGGGTGTCGGACGAGCGGCTTGCGGCGGCGGTCAGAAACGCCGTTTGGCAAAAACCGGAAGAACATTATTTTGAAAACGACACGGCGTCGCGCGATCGGCGCGCCATGTATCAGGTGGGAGGTTAATATGGGCAAAATCCGAGCGCTGTGCATCAGTGAGAAGCGCGGCACGCAGAAACACGCGCTCGACCGCGTGTTCTTCGTCACGGAACACGGCATGGACGGCGACGCGCACGCGGGGGACTGGCACCGTCAGGTGAGCCTCCTCGGACTCGGCGAGATCGACGATTTCCGGGCGCGCGGGGCGGACGTGGACTTCGGCGCGTTCGGGGAGAACCTCGTCGCCGAGGGATTCCGGTTCAAGGAACTGCCGATCGGGACGCGTCTGCGCGTGGGCGACGTATTCCTTGAGATCACGCAGATCGGCAAGGAGTGCCATAGCCACTGCCAAATATTTCATCAGGTCGGGGACTGCATTATGCCGCGCGAGGGCGTCTTTGCGCGCGTCCTGCACGGCGGCTGGGTGACGGTTGGCGACGAGCTTGAGCTGACGACGGAGAAGATTCCGCTCGATGCGGCGGTACTCACCGCGAGCGACAAGGGAGCGCGCGGCGAGCGCGAGGATAAGAGCGGCGCCGCCATTCGCGAGATGCTGACCGCGGCGGGATACACGGTCGCGGGGCACGGCATTGTGCCGGATGAAAAGGAAGAGATCGCGCGCGAACTCACGCTCTGGTCGGAGCGCGGCGTCGCACTCGTTCTCACGACGGGCGGCACGGGATTCTCCGTGCGCGACGTGACGCCCGAGGCGACGCGTTCGGTGATCGAGCGCGAGACGCCCGGCATCCCCGAGGCGATGCGTGCGCTCTCTATGCAGATCACGCACCGCGCGATGCTCACGCGCGCGGCGGCGGGCATCCGCAAACGCACGCTCATCGTCAACCTGCCCGGCAGTGAGAAGGCGGTGCGCGAATGCCTCGGATTCATCCTGCCGGAGCTGCGGCACGGCATTGAGATCCTGCGCGGCGATACGGGCGAGTGTGCGCGATGAATCTCTCCGAGATCACGCTCATTGTCGCCGCGGGCGGCAGAAGCACGCGCATGGGACGAGACAAGCGATTCCTCGATCTCGCGGGCGAGTCCCTGCTCGCACGGACGCTCCGCAAGGGGCGCGCGGCGGGATTCCGTGAGATCATCCTCGCGGCGGAGGGGGAGACGGAGGAACTGCGCGCAGCTGCGGCACGGTTCGGTGCGCGGCTTGCGGTTGACGAACGCCCCGCGCAGGGGCCTGCCGCAGCGATTGCGGCGGGGCTTGCGGCGGCGTCGTCAGCATGGGCGCTCATCCTCTCGGGCGATATGCCTTTTTACGATTTTGACCTCGTGCGCGCGCTTCTCCCGGAGGCGCGCGGAGAGCGGCAGGTCGTGCTCCCCACGCTGCTCGGCTATTGGCAGCCGCTCGCCGCGCTCTACCGAAAGGAAGCGGGCGCGGCATTCGCCGCGGGGATCGCGCGCGGCGACCGCAAACTCGGCATCATCCTGAGAGAGCTTGCGGTCAAGGAAGTGCTGCTCACGGTCGACGCGGGGCTGTTCTTCAACGTGAACACCCCCGCCGCCTATCGGCTC